>NZ_JBHYFM010000018.1:0-57588 GCF_051859525.1 Roseinatronobacter sp.
AGCACGGCAATGACTGCCTGTTCATGCCCGCCACCAAAGCCGGTGCGGCTGAAGAATTCTTCTTCAACGATACCGGCACGGCGCAATTCAAAACGCGGGACGATATAGCCCGATGTCGAATTGGGGTCGGCATAGGCCAGTGAATGGCCTTCCATATCTTCCAGTGAATGGATGTCACTGTCGGCGCGCACATACATTGGCGCAATATAGCCCAGCGATCCGTCAGCTTCCTTGGTCACGAAGATCGGTTCGACCGCGTCCGCATCCTGAAGGTAAATGCCCGCATAGGCCGACGCACCCAGCGCTGCATATTCCAGCTGGCCTGCCAGCAGGCCCTGCATCACACCGGCATAATCGGGTGCGGGGAACATCTCGACCGGAACACCAAGGCGTTCGGACAGGGCGTTGGCCATACAATCGTTGTTGCGCAGGCGGTCGGCTTCATTCTCGCCGCCCAGCAGACCAATGCGGAAGGTGGGCATGTCAGCGCGCCAGTCGGCGCTGGCAGTCATGGGAAGGGTGCTGAGTGCGGTTGACGCAACAAGCAATGTAGCGAGGGCCTTGGTGGTCATATGTGTGATCTCCGGATCAAGGTGGCAGCTTTGGTCCCGTATTCGGGAGTGCCGCCCTGATCGCAGGAGTTTGTAACACTGCGGTGAGGGAAATATGAAATTTCATGCAATCACACGCGCCCGCCCCGCCCGAAACGGCGCCGACTGACGCAAAGCTGTTGCATTATGCTCGCGGCGACGATTGCCCGCACGCGGGGCACATGTATCAGTCACACGGCAGGTGACAGACCGCGCGCCCCGTCAGTCCCGCGCATAGACATCATCATAGCGGATGATGTCATCCTCGCCCAGATAGGCGCCGGTCTGCACCTCGATCAGGGTCAGGGGCAGTTTGCCGGGGTTTTCCAGCCGGTGCATGGCACCAAGCGGAATATAGACGGACTGGTTTTCGGTCACCAGACTGACCGTGTCATCCACAGTGACCTTCGCGGTGCCTTCGACCACGATCCAGTGTTCGGCGCGGTGGTGATGGCTTTGCAGCGACAGTGCCGCGCCGGGATGGACCACAATGCGCTTGACCTGAAACCGTGTGCCCAGCACCAGACTTTCATACCACCCCCAAGGGCGATAATCGCGCGGCAGGGTTTCCGCCTGCGCGATGCCCTGCGCCTTCAGGGTGGACACGGCCAGTCTGACCTGTTGCGCCTGATCCTTATGGGCAATCAGCACGGCATCGGGCATGGCCACAGCGACAATGTCGCGCAACCCGATACCAACCAGTTGCTGGCTGTCGGCCTCGGCGCGCAGCAATGTGTTGTCACATTCCAGCGCATGGGCAGGGCCATGGGTGACCACACCGCGCGCATCCGGCCCGCCTTCGCGCCAGACGGCTTCCCAGCCGCCAAGGTCGGACCACCCGCCACGATAAGGCATGACCGACAGGTTTGTGGCCTTCTCCATCACCGCATAATCAATCGAGATATCGGGGATACCTGCCCAAGGTTGCGGGGCCAGCCGTGTGAAGCCAAGATCCCTTTGCGCGGCGTCCAGTGCCGCGCGCGCACCGGCCAGAATTTCGGGCGCATGGGTTTCAAAAGCCTTCAGGATCGTCGCAACCGAGAACAGGAAAATGCCCGCGTTCCACAAATGGCGGCCCCCGTCCAGCATGGCTTGCGCCGCCACCGCATCTGGCTTTTCGACAAAGCGCTTCAACCCCAACGATTCGCCCGCCCCGTCCGGCGTGCCATCGGGTTCCAGCCAGCCATACCCTGTTTCCGCGCGGTCGGGTTGTATGCCGAATGTCACCAACCGCCCCTGCCGCGCGGCTGGCAGCGCATCTGCGATGGCCGCGCGAAACGCCTGCGCGTCAGGGATAACGTGATCGGACGGGGCCACCAGCATCACCGCATCCGGACTGGTGCGTTCCAGTGCCAGCGCTGCTGCACAGATCGCGGGCGCCGTGTTGCGCCCTTGCGGTTCAATCACAATCGCGGCCGGCGCAATTTCCATGGCTGCAAGCTGTTCGGTGACGACGAAGCGGAAATCCTGCGCCGTGATGACCATGGGCGCTGCAAAACCGGGGGCTGACAGGCGCTGTGCGGATGCCTGAAACAGACTGACATCATCCAGAATGCGCGCAAATTGCTTGGGATAGCTTTTGCGCGACAGCGGCCACAGGCGCGTGCCGGAACCGCCACATAACAAGACCGGATGAACAAGTGTCGACATTTACATATACCTTTGTCCAGAAGTGCAACAGCGCCCGCGCAGGTGGCTGCGTAACTATTGCACAGCTTCGGCCAATACAAAATCCTTTAAGGCTATGACCTTGCACATCATGCGACCTGTTTCCCGCCCGAAGGAACCAGCCTTCGTTCCAGGTTTTGCAATCGCACGCTCCCTTGCGCCCTAGCCGCAAGAAATGTCAATAATCCGCCCGTTTTCGGACAAGAAGAAGGTTATGCGGTCTGCGTGTTCCTGCGCTGCGTCCTCGCCGTGTTCGATGACACGGTAGGGACGCGAGAATGTCCGGTCGTCAATCGCTGAACGAGGCTGGTTCATGGTCTCCGCATAGGACGCCACATCGCAGCTGGCCTGATCCGGTGCCGCCGCCGGTTGCGGTTCATTCCGCCCCGACTGCGGCGCACGTCCGTCCGCCCTGCGCGCCTGCCGGTTTGCGGTTTCGGTATTTTGCTGGCGGTTCTGGGCGCTGGACGGGGCAACCTCTGGCGCGGGGGGTGCGGGAAAACTTATCACCTGCGGTTCAACCTGTGATGTGCCGGAATTGCCATTGATGCAACCGCCCGTAACCGCCAGCATCAGCCCCAAGAACATACCCTTCACGCCGGACCGGACAAAACCCGACACCCGCCCCCTGCCAGACGCGGCTGCGGCACACGCGGCGCGCGCCCCGCGTGTGCAAGGGACGGCAAGCGTTGGTTTGTCCGCCAGAACCATGGTGATCCGTTTCTTCCGCCTGTTGCCCCATGCCATCATGACTTCACTGTCCCGTTTGCACAATGCAATTTCTATCCCCCGAGCTGTCGCATTCAAGACGCGCGGCACCACTGACAACCTGTGCCCCCACCAACCCGCAGCCAAAGAGGGCAGCAGGCTTTTGATTTCAAATGGCTTTATTTATTCGATCCTGTCAACATGCTTGCAAACGCATCGCGGCAACCGGTCGGACCGGCCTGCCGGTTGCGCGCACAAGGGCCGCGCCGCGCCGCATGCCGGTTTCCAAGCCAGTCACGCGCCCAGCTATAGCCATTTATTATCCATGCAAACACGCTTCAAAATTGCATATGGGCCGTGAAAGTGGGATCACTAAAGCCCATTTTCCACGGAGGTTCCCATGACTGCGCCCAAAACCGCGCTTGTGATTTCTGCCCATGCCGCCGATTTTGTGTGGCGCTGCGGGGGGGCAATCGCATTACATGCCGAGATGGGCTATCAGGTCACTGTCGCCTGCCTGTCCTTTGGCGAGCGGGGCGAAAGTGCGCGGCTGTGGAAGGATGGCAAATCCCTTCAGGAGGTCAAGGATATCCGCCGCGCCGAGGCGGAAGCGGCCGCAGACGTGTTGGGCGTGCACCATCTGGAATGCTTCGATCTGGGCGATTACCCGCTGCATCTTGAACAGGCGGACAAGATGCGTCTGGTAGACCTGATCCGCAAGGTGCAGCCGTCCTTCATGCTGTGCCACAGCCAGTATGACCCCTATAATACCGACCACATGTATACCACCCAGATCGCCCTTGAATGCCGCATGATCGCACAAGCCTGGGGCCATAACCCGGGCGAGAAGGTTCTGGGCGCACCCCAGCTTTACCTGTTTGAACCGCACCAGACCGAACAGATGGGCTGGAAGCCCGACACGTTTCTGGACATCACGCCTGTGTGGGACAAAAAACGCGCGGCGATGGAACATATGAACGGGCAGGTCCATCTGTGGGACTATTACACCCGCGTGGCCCAGCAGCGCGCAAACCATTTCAAGCGCAATTCGGGGGGCATGTCAGGCGGGCGTGATTGCAAATATGCAGAAGGGTTCCAGTCCATATTCCCCCGCACTGTAGATGAACTTTGACAGCGGAGGGACGCATGAGCACGGCCACGACCCCAAGTTACGACATCGCCCATCTGGGCCATGTCGAAATGCTGACCGACAGGTTTGACGAAAGCCTTGATTTCTTTACCCGCATCTACGGGCTGAAACTGTCGGGTCAGGATGAAAACAGCGCCTATTTGCGGGCATGGGAAGATTATGAATATGCCAGCCTGAAACTGACACGCGCGGCCACCACAGGCGTGGGGCATATCGGGTATCGCGCCGCCAGCCCCGAGGCATTGGCGCGGCGTGTGGCGGTGATCGAGGCGTCGGGCTACAAGGTGCATGGCTGGGTTGAGGGGGATGACAGCCATGGCCGCGCCTTCCGTTTTGAAGACCCGTTCGGCCATATATTCGAGATCTATTATGACACGCGCCGCGCCGAACCCGACGCGGCCGACAAACCCGCGCTGAAGAACATGGCCAGCGCGTTCACGGGGGCCGCGCCGCGCCGGATTGACCACCTGAACCTTCTGGCCGCCGATGTGCGTGAATTCCGGAAATTCATGGAAACCTGTCTGGGCAGCCGTGTGACCGAATACATCCAGCTGGACAACGGCCGGATCGGGGGGTGCTGGTTCACCATCAACAACAAGACCTATGATCTGGCCTGCACCGAAGAACATGGCGGCGGGCCGTATTTTGAGGGCGGCGGGCGGCTGCATCATGTCACCTATGCCACCGACCAGCGCGAGGATATCTTGCGCGCCGCCGATATTTTCCTGCAAAACGGGGTACATATTGAAACGGGCCCGCACAAGCACGCCATTCAGGGCACGTTTTTCCTGTATGTCTGGGAACCCGCAGGCAACCGGGTGGAACTGGCAAATGCGGGCGCGCGCCTGATCCTTGCACCCGATTGGGAACCCGTCTGCTGGACCGAGGCCGACCGCAAGAAAGGGCAGGCCTGGGGGTTGAAAACCATCGAAACCTTCCACACCCATGGCACCCCGCCTGTGCCGCAGAAAGGCTGATCCATGTCCGTTGTCGTCCAGAACATCCCGCGCGCGGACAGCGCCGTTATCGACACGCTTGGCCGCGCGGGCGTGGCAACCGTGCACGAAGCGCAAGGGCGCACTGGCTGCCTAGCGTCCTATATGCGGCCCATCTGGCGCGGCGCGCGGATTGCGGGATCTGCCGTGACCATCAGCGCGCCACCCGGTGACAACTGGATGCTGCATGTCGCGATCGAGCAGTTGCAAACCGGCGACATTCTGGTGCTGGCCCCAACCAGCCCCTGCGACAACGGCTATTTCGGCGATCTTCTGGCCACCAGTGCCATTGCACGCGGCTGTCGCGGGTTGATCATTGATGCGGGCGTGCGCGATGTGGCCGATTTGCAGGACATGGGCTTTCCGGTCTGGTCCAAGGCAATTTCGGCACAAGGCACCGTCAAGGAAACACCGGGATCGGTGAATGTGCCCATTGTCTGCGCGGGTCAGGCCATACAGGCGGGGGACGTGATTATTGCCGATGATGATGGCGTGGTCGTCGTGCCCCACGCGCAGGCCGCCGGTGTGGCCGCCAAGGCGACGGCGCGGCTGGACGCGGAAGAGGCCAAGCGCAAGAGACTGGCGGCGGGCGAACTGGGGCTGGATATCTACGACATGCGCGCAAGGCTGGCCGAAAAGGGGCTGAAATACATCTGATGGATAAAAGGGGGGCTGTCTGCCCCCCTCTTGGGCTGCGCCCAATTCACCCCCCGTGAGTATTGACCTGCAAGATGAAAGGGTTGCCATGCACAAGGCCGAGCATCAGGGGATTCCCTGCCTGTGGATGCGGGGGGGCACATCGAAAGGCGCCTATCTGCTGGCCAGCGACCTGCCGGAAGACCCTGCCGCGCGCGATGCGCTGTTGCTGCGCCTGATGGGCAGCCCCGACCCGCGCCAGATTGACGGCATGGGCGGGGGGGACCCGCTGGTGTCGAAAGTTGCGATCCTTGCCCCGCCAAGCCGTGCCGATGCGGATGTCGATTATCTGTTCCTGCAGGTTTTTGTCGATCAGGCACTGGTGTCTGACGCCCAAGGCTGCGGCAATATTCTGGCCGGTGTCGGACCTGCCGCCATTGAGCGCGGGTTGGTTCGGGCGCAGGATGGCGAAACGCCCGTGCGCATTCACATGCGCAACACCGCAGAAGTTGCGCTGGCGCGCGTGCAAACACCCGAAGGCAAGGTTTCCTATGACGGCCGCACCGCCATAGACGGTGTTCCCGGCCGTCATGCCGCCCTGCCCTTGTTGTTTGAAAACATTGCCGGGTCCATGTGCGGTGCACTTCTGCCCACTGGAAATGCCGTCGATACGGTAGAGGGGGTAGAGGTCACCTGCATCGACAATGGCATGCCGATTGTGGTGCTGCGCGCCGCTGATTTCGGCATCACCGGACAGGAAAGCCGCGAGGAACTGGACGCCAATGCCGACCTGAAATCGCGGCTGGAGGGGATACGGCTGGCCGTTGGCCCGATGATGAATTTGGGCGATGTGCGCGAAAAATCCGTGCCCAAAATGACGCTGGTGTCTGAACCGGTTGCAGGCGGCGCGATTTCCACGCGCAGTTTCATCCCGCATCGGTGCCACGCGACAATCGGTGTTTTCGCTGCTGTATCGGTGGCCACGGCCTGCACCATTGCGGGCAGTGTGGCCTATCCTTTGGCGCGCAGGCCCGATGACGGCCAATACAGCATAGAGCACCCGACTGGTGCCGCGGATGTGTTGATCGAGACAGATGCAAACGGAACCGTGGCGCGCGCGGGCGTCATGCGCACGGCCCGCAAGATTTTCGACGGGCTGCTATTTCCCGCGCCGCCACGACAGGACGCCGACGGATGAGAAAAGGGGCCACAAGGCCCCTTTTTGCTACTTCAGTTTCAGCAGGCGCGCGGCGTTTTCCTTCAGGATCAGCGGGCGCACCTCCTCTCGGATGTTCAATTCAGCAAAGTCGCTTAACCAGCGGTCCGGCGTTATGGCGGGCCAGTCCGACCCGAACAGCATTTTGCGTTTAAGAAGCGTGTTGGCATAGTGGATGAAGATCGGCGGGAAATATTTCGGCGCCCAGCCCGACATGTCGATATAGACATTGGGTTTATGCTGCGCCACCGACAGCCCCTCTTCTGTCCATGGGAAAGACGGGTGCGCCAGCACGATTTTTGTGTCGGGAAAATCCACCGCCACATCATCGATATGCATGGGGTTTGAGTATTTCAGCCGCATGCCCATTCCGCCGCGCATACCGGAGCCGACACCTGTTTGCCCCGTGTGAAACAACATGACCGCATCTTCTTCGGCAATCGCCTCGTACAAGGGATAGGCCATGCGGTCATTGGGAAAGAAACCCTGCATGGTCGGATGGAATTTGAACCCCTTGACCCCGAAATCGCGCACAAGACGGCGGACTTCGCGCGCGCCCAGCTTGCCCTTGGCCGGATCGATCGAGGCGAAGGGGATCAGGATGTCGGAATTTTCGGCGCAATGCTGCGCGATTTCTTCGTTGCTGTGCCGATAAAAGCCGGTTTCACGTTCGGCATCGACCCCGAAAATCACCGCTGCGATCTTGCGCTCGCGGTAATAGGCGGCGGTTTGCGGCACGGTGGGCAACATGCCATCGACGCCTGCGGGGTTCTTGAAATAGGCCGCCATCCCTTGTTGGAATTCATTATATCCGTCATCGCGGTGGCAGTTGCAGGGTTCTTCTGCATGGGTGTGAAAGTCGATTGCGACAATCTCGTCCAGGTTCATGGGCTGATCCTTTGCAGGCAATTTGAATTTTCGCAGCACGCGCGGGGCGCGTTAGGGCGCGTCAGGGGCTTTCAGGCGGGCGGTGCGCTTTTCCAGAAAATCACGCAGGCGTTGCTTGGCTTCGGGTGTCTCCGATGTAAGCGCCGAGACAACCGATTCGGTGAACAAGCCATCCTCGACCGACATTTCGGCAATACGCGGCAGGGCGTTCAGCACTGCGTAGTTCGACATTGGCGCGTTCGATGCGGCCTTGCGCGCAAGATCCATGGCAGTGTCCAGCGCGCGCCCTTTTTCCACAACATAGGACACGCCGCCCCATTGTTCCATCTGGGCAGGCGACACGGTGCGTCCTGTCAGCATCATGTCTGTCATGCGCGCGGCCCCGATCAGGCGGCCCACGCGAACAGACCCGCCGCCGCCCACAAAAATACCGCGCTGCCCTTCGGGCAGGCCGAAGAAGGCGGTTTCATCCGCCACACGAATATGGGTTGCTGCGGCCAGTTCAAACCCGCCGCCGACCACGGCACCATGCAATGCAGTTATGAACGGGATTTCACCGCGTTCAAACTCGGTAAACACCGCATGCCAGCGCCGCGACCCCTGAATGGCCTCGAACAGGGGCTTTTCCCGATGCTCGGCCAGATCCAGCCCTGCGCAAAAATGATCGCCCGCGCCGTGAATGACCGCCGCGCGCGCTTCGGATCTGGCGCGTGTGGCGGCCACATGCAGCGCTTCGACCAGCCGGTCGGAAATTGCGTTGCGCTTCTCGGGCCGGTTCAGCCCGATGACGGCAATTTCGCCCTGAAGCTCATATGTCACAAGCGTTTGCGTGGTGCCGTCCATTACTCTCTCCCGTCTGGTCAGGTTTCATATTGCAGAAATACGTTACATAGTAAACAGTATTGTAAGGTAACTATCAACCTGCTAATCCTTATCCATCTTCAAATGCAATACCCGATGAAACCGCCGGAAAACAAAATGACCATCACCACGGGCCCAAAAGCAGATCACAGCATCGATTCGCTGTTCGGGTATAACCTGAAGCGCGCCTATATGATCTTTCGGGATGATTTCCGCCACGCGGTCGAGGGGGCAGGCATGTCACCACGTTCCATGACGGTTCTGGCCCTGATCGTTGACTGCCCGCAGATCACCCAAAGCGATGTTGCGCGGCAACTGGGAATCGAGCGGTCGGGCATGGTGGCCATCATCGACGATCTGGAACAAGGCGGTCTTGTGCGTCGCGAAGCCGTGCCGGGCGACAGGCGGTCGCAGGCGCTGCTGCCCACCGATGAGGGGGTCCGGAAACTGGACACCATCATGGCGCAGGCCCGCGCCCGCGAAGAAGATTTGCTTGCAACCTTCAGCCCGCAGGAACAAGCGCAGTTCCTTGATCTTCTGCTTCGCCTGCGACGCAGTTGCGAGGATATACAGACGTCCTGACCCGTACTGCACCCTGTTAGCGGCCCCAACACATCCGGAGAATGCCCGCATATGAACGTCAAACCCCAAGCCAAGGCCCGTTTCTGGTCACCTGTTTTCGACTATGAACACCGTCCCGACGGAACAATCCTGATGCGTCAGGTGGACCCGTTGCCAGACCATATGCCGCTGGTCGCGGATTATCTGGACCATTGGGCCGACACCACGCCCCAAGCCACATGGATGGCACGCCGTGAAGGTGGCGGGGACTGGCGGCGCATCAGCTACGGGCAGGCGCGCGACATGGCACGCCATATCGGGTCGGCGTTGCTGGGTTTGGGGCTGGGGCCGGATCGTCCGCTTCTGGTGCTGTCGGAAAACAGTCTGGAACACGCGCTTCTGGGCCTTGCCTGCACCTATGCGGGCATTCCCTATGCGCCCGTATCACCGGCCTATTCGCTGGTGTCCAAAGACCACGGAAAACTGCGCGACATTGCCGCGCTGCTGCAACCGGGCGCGGTATTCGCCGATGACGGCGCGGCATTTGCGCCTGCGCTTCAAGCCATTGCCGCAACGGGCCGCAAGGTGATTTCCCTGCATGGTGGCGGTCCGGAAACTGTTGCCTTCGAGACATTAATTGCCGCCGACCCTGCCCCCGCAATTGCGGCGCGTGCGGCCCTGACACCGGATACCGTTGTCAAATACCTGTTCACATCAGGGTCCACCGGCAGCCCGAAGGCCGTGACCAACACCAACCGCATGATCTGCGCCATGGCGGCAATGATGCGCGACTGCTACCGTTTCCTGACATGGGAACCGCCCGTTGTGCTGGACTGGGCACCGTGGAACCATACGGCTGCAGGAAACAAGGTCAATTATCTGGTGTTGACCAATGGCGGCAGCTACTACATTGACGATGGCCGCCCCGTTCCCGGCAAATTCTCCGAAACCCTGCGCAACCTGCAAGACATCTCCTGCACATGGTATTTCAACGTGCCCGTAGGCTATGACATGCTGATTGACGCGCTGGAACAGGACGAGGCGCTGGCGCAGAAATTCTATGCCAAACTGGGCATGCTGTTTTACGCCGGTGCGGGCATGGCACAGCACACATGGGACCGCCTGTCCGCGCTGGGGCGCAAGGTGACAGGGCGCGATGTGCTGCTGGCCACAGGGCTGGGCGCCACGGAAACCGCACCCTTCGCGCTGGCCTGCACCCATGTTCAGGACAAGGCGGGCAATCTGGGTGTGCCGTCACGCGGGCTGACGCTGAAACTGGTGCCATCGGGCGACAAGCTGGAAGCGCGCCTGAAAGGGCCGACCATCACGCCGGGATATTTCGGCGACCCTGCGCGCACCGCCGATGCCTTCGATGACGAGGGGTTCTATTGCCTTGGCGATGCGCTGCGTCCCGCCGATCCGCAAGACCTGTCCAAAGGGTTCTATTTTGACGGGCGTGTGGCCGAAAACTTCAAGCTGTCCACCGGCACATGGGTGTCGGTCGGCGCGGTGCGCGCGGCGCTGGTCGATGCCATGGGCGGGTTGATTCGCGATGCGGTGATCGTGGGCGAAAACCAGCCCGAACTGGGCGCATTGCTGTTGCTGTCGGACAAGGCCAAGTCCATGCCGGAAGGGGATCTGGCCGATATGCTGCGCGACCGCCTTGCAGCCTCCGCCAAACGCGCCACCGGATCGGCCAGCCGCGTGCGCAGGGTGCTTGTCGTGGACACAACCCCCAGCTTCGACAAGGGCGAGGTCACTGAAAAAGGCAGCCTGAACCAGCGCGCCATGCGTGACAGCCACGCCGGAAAAATAACAGAACTGTATGAAAACAAGGGCAAGGTTATCACTGCATAGAAAATCCGGAAGCCAGCAATATAATGCAAAAGAAACAGTTTGATTTGGAACAGTTAATAGCATAACATTTCTTGCAGAGGGGGGAGTGTCATGCTGGGACAGATCAGAAAACCGGGCATTCCGACGCAGGGCGGCAGCGCTGCGCCATCCCCGGAAGACGGGCTTAATTTCGGGGGGTTGCGCGACAATACCGGCTTTTTGCTGCGCATCGCATGGCTGCAAGTCCGCGAAGCGCTGGACCAAAGCGAACCTGCCCTGTGCCTGAGTGCGGCGGAATACACCATTCTTCAGGTCATCGCGCAGACGCCCGGCGTGCAACAAGGCCAACTTGCACGCGCGCTGTATATAAAACCTGCGGCCATGACCCGCCTGATACGCGGGTTTGAAGATCGCGGACTGGTGCGGCGCACGATACCGCCGAAAAACCGCCGCATCGTGAAACTGTCGATCCTGCCGGACGGGTTGGCAGCGATAGAAGGCACGCAGGCGCTATACGGGGCCGAAGCGCCCCATGAACGCGGCGGACTGACACGCGCGGAACAGAAGGATCTGAACCGCCTGCTTCGGAAATATTGCGGAATTGGCCCGATGGATGGGACCGGCACTTAAAGAACCGAACCACCCTGACGGACAATATATAACGGTCAACACCTGGGAGGAAACAGACCATGAAACTGACGAAAACACTGATGATGGGCGCGGCATTTGCCGTTGCCGCAACAAGCGGCGCACAGGCCCAGAACCTGCGCGGGGCCGCTGGCGCATCGCAGGCGCACCCCTCGACCTATATGTATGAAAAATTCGCCACCTATCTGGAAGAAGAAAGCGGCGGCAGCATGAGCCTGACGCTGATCGGCCCGGAAGTCGTGTCCCTGACGCAGGTACCCGATGCGCTGCAATCGGAACTGATCAATGTCGGCAACCTGCTGCCGCTGTTCTTCCCTGCGGATTTCACGCGCACCAATGTCGCCGGTGACATGGCGCTGATCGGGCGCAACTCTCATGCCATGGCGCTGGCGATGACCGAATTTGCGGTGAATTGCGAACCCTGCCAGCAGGAATTCAGCAGCAAGGGCATGGTGTTTCTGGGCGCGGGCGCATCCGACCCCTATGTGCTGATCACCACATCGCCCGTGCGCACCGCGGAAGACCTGCAAGGTCTGCGCCTGCGCTCTGGCGGGGCGCCCTTCTCGCGTTGGGCCGAAAATTTTGGCGCAACGCCTGTGAACATGCCTGTGGGCGAACAGTTCGAGGGTATGAACCAGGGCACGATTGACGGCTCCATGGCGTCCATCGTGGACATGCTGTCCTTCCGTCTGGTCGATGTGGCACGCTATACCACCAGCGTTCCGCTGGGCACATATCATGTGACCTCGAACTTCACTGTGAACCAGTCCACATGGTCCGGCATGAGCGAGGAAGACCGCGCAACCTTCGTGCGCGCAGCCAACCGCGCGAACCCGACACTGACCGACCGCTGGGGCTTCCAGCTGCCCGAAGCCGCGCGTAACGCTGTCGCGGACGCAGGGATCGAAGTCATTACGCCCGACGACTCGCTGCTGGAAGCGTCAAACGCCTTCGCCGAAGCAGATGCCGAAGCGCGTATCGCCGCAGACGATCTTGCAGGCCAGTTCGCGGAATATGTCGCGAAATGGACTGCCATCGTCGAGGAACTGGGCGACGATCCGGAAGCGCTGGCCGCCCGCGCGATGGACGAAATCTGGGCCAATGTCGATCTGTCCACTTACGGGCTTTAAGACCTGCGCATGATACTCTCCCCTTTGGCCATTTCCGGCCAAAGGGGTTTTCGGGGTGCCTGATATGATTTTACTGATCAAGCTGGCCGTGGGCCTGTGTCGGGGCCTGTCCCTGATCGGGGCAGCTGCTGTGGTCCTGATGATGCTGCATGTCAGTGTCGACGTCGTCTTGCTGAATGTGTTTCGCCTGTCCATGAACTCCACGCCCGAAATCGTGGCGCGGTATTACATGGTCGCAGTGGCCTTCCTGCCGCTGGGCTGGCTGACATTGCGCAACCAGATGATTGCGGTTGAATTGCTGGATTTCGCCATATCGCGCCCCGTGAAACTTGCCTCCGATTTCGTGATCTATATCGCCGCCGCCGGCATCTATGCTGTCATCACCTATGCCAACTGGACCAAGGCCCTGCGCGAAGCAAATTCGGGCACATTTGTCGAACTGGTCCGCTACCAGATGCCGGTGTGGCATTCCTATTTCATTGTACCGGCAGGCTTCGCCCTTGCCACTTTGGCCTGCGTGTTGATGGCGCTGGCGATCCTGTCCGCCAGCGTGCGCCATGCAATGGACACTATAACAAAAGGCGATGAAACATGAGCGTCGAAATCGGTCTTTGGGGCGTGGCCATCCTGATGGGGTTGCTGGTGCTGCGCCTGCCTGTGGCGCTGGCATTGATTGTGGTGTCCTTCGGGGGCATCTGGGCCATGATCGGCTGGAACCCTGCCATGGGCATCTTGTCGAACACCCCCTATTCCTTCGCGGCCAAATGGACCATGAGTGCGGTTCCCATGTTCCTGCTGATGGGGTTCATTGCCTATCATACCGGTCTGACAGGCGGGTTATTCGAGGCCGCAAAAGCCCTGCTTGCCAGATTGCCGGGCGGGCTGGCCATCTCATCCGTCTTTGCCTGTTCGGGCTTCGCGGCTGTGTCCGGCTCCTCTCTGGCCTGCGCGGCAGCAATGGGACGGATCGCCATTCCCGAAATGGTCAGGGCGGGGTACCGCCCCTCGATCGCATCGGGCTGCATCGCGGCGGGGGGGACCATCGGCGCACTTATTCCGCCCTCCATCCTGATGATCATCTATGGCGTGATCGCCGAAACCTCGATCATCGAGGTGTTTCTGGGCGGCATCACCATCGGGCTGCTGACGGCCCTGTCCTATTGTATTGTCGTGCTGATCATCGCATGGTTGCGCCCCGACATCATTCCGCGTCAGGCCCCTGTTGAATCCACCGACCTGTGGCGCTCTCTTGCACAGGTGGCCCCCATTCTGGCGCTGATCGTCCTGATCTTCGGCGGCCTGTTCTCGGGCTTGTTCACGGCAACACAGGCAGGCGCGGTGGGCGCATTGGGTACGGTCATTCTGGCCGCATCCATGGGGCGCCTGACCCGCAAGGCCTTCACGGATTCGGTGACAGAAACAGTCATCACCACAAGTTCCCTGCTGATCATCGGCATTGGCGCCACCATGTTCACGCGTTTTCTGGGACTGTCAGGCGTGTCCAACCTGATCTCCTCCTTCGTGGCCGGCTCTGGCATGACCTATGTGACCGTGCTGCTGGTCATCATCATCATTTACCTGATCCTCGGCACCTTCATGGAACCCTTCGGCGCCATGCTGGTCACCCTGCCCATCTTCCTGCCCCTGATCGACGCCCAAGGGCTTAGCCTTGTGTGGTTCGGGGTTCTGGTCGTCAAGCTGCTGGAGGTCGGCATGATAACGCCGCCGGTCGGCATGAATGTGTTCGTTATCAAGAATGTGGCCAGTAAGTATGTCACTGTCACCGGCGTATTCCGCGGGGTTCTGCCCTTTATTCTTGCAGATTTCGTCGTCGTGGCGCTGATCGTGGCCTTCCCCGCGATGGTCCTGTATCTGCCCGACCTGCTGTCCACCAACGCCACCAGATAGCACGCGCACGACCTTCCAGCGGCATCATCTTTCATTCTGGTACAAATATCCCGCAAACAGGGTTTCTCAAGGGGGCGGGATGCCCCCTTGAGGCGGGGGGCTCGGGGGGCAGCCGCCCCCCGACCCCGCTCCAAGGGGATCACCGCGACGCATCAAGCATCGACGGGGAATTTACCCTTGAACTGCGCGCGACAATACCCTAGTGAAACCATCAAGAATGAAGCGGCGCTGCCGTTTCGCGCCATCCAGCTTGCTGCCAGACACGCGCCAGACCCGAATATGACGCGCACTGACAGGAGCACTTCCATGACGCTTGACCTGGTGTCCCGCCCTACCCCTGCCGATTTGCGGCAGGCCCGCCTTGACCACCCCAAAACCCGCGCCCGCGATCTGGCCAACACCATGGCCGTGACCGAAGCGGCGCTTGTCGCCGCCCATGTGGATGGCACGCATGTGGTGCGTATTGATCCGGCGCTTGAACGGCTGGTGCCTGCGATCCAGACGCTGGGCGATGTCATGGCGCTCACGCGAAATGCGTCTTGCGTGCATGAACGCAAGGGCAGCTATGAGGCGTATCACGCAGGCGCACATGCCTCCATGGTGCTGGGCGCAGAGATTGACCTGCGCATGTTCCCGCGCCACTGGGTTCACGGCTTTGCCCTGCTGGACGGGCCGCGCCCGTCCCTGCAGGTGTTCGATGCCGCGGGCGATGCGGTGCACAAGGTCTTTCTGACCGAAGCCTCGGACCACGCGGCCTTTGAGACGCTGGTTGCCAGCCTGCGCCTGGCCGATCAGCCCGACACATTGGCGCTAGCGCCCCGCCCCCCTGTCGAGGGGGCAAAATCCCGCCCCGAGAAGCTTGAGGAGTTGCGCCGCGACTGGGCGGCCATGACCGACACCCATCAGTTCTTGCGCATCGCCTCCAGACTGAAGATGAACCGCCTTGGGGCGTATCGTATTGTCGGCGGGGACTGGGCGCGGCCCCTTGCACCCGATGCCGTGACCAGCCTGTTGCATCTGGCAGCGACCAACGCCGTGCCGCTGATGATATTTGTGGGCAATCAGGGCTGCATCCAGATCCATGGCGGCACCATTGAGCAGGTCAAGCCAATGGGACCGTGGATCAATGTCATGGACCCGCGCTTCAACCTGCATCTGCGCACCGATCACGTCGCCGAGGTCTGGCTGGTGTCCAAACCCACGCGCCACGGCATGGCCCATTCGGTCGAGGCATTTGACGCGGATGGCGCGCTGATTACGCAGATTTTCGGCAAACGCGACCCCGACACCGCCGCCTTTCGGGCGCTGCTGGACAAGCTGCCGCTGGCGCAGGGGGGCGGGGCATGATCCGCGCTGCCTTGCTAACCGCGCTGCTGGCCACCCCCGCCGCCGCACAGGACCGCGTGGTGGTCATAGGCGGCGGGCTGGCCGAGATTGTCTATGCACTGGAACAGGAACACCGGCTTGTGGGGCGCGACACGACCGCCAGCTACCCGCCCGCCGTCAATGACCTGCCCGATGTGGGCTACATGCGCGCGCTGTCCCCAGAAGGGTTGTTGCAGCTTGACCCCGATCTGATTCTGGCATCTGACGGGGCCGGCCCGCTGGAAACCGTCCAGATCATGCAGGCAGCGGATGTGCCCTTCGTCCAGATCCCCGAGACTGCCAGCATGGACGGCGTCCTTGAACGTGTGGAACAGGTCGCGCAGCACCTTCAGGCACAGGATGCGGGCGCGCAGCTGGTGGACAGGCTGCGCGCCGATTTCGCGGCGCTGGCGCAACAGACGGCACAGGTTACCACGCCCCGCCGCGTCATGTTCGTTCTGTCCGCACAAGGCGGCCGCATCAACGCGGCAGGCCGCGATACGGGTGCGGGCGCAATGATCCACATGGCAGGGGCGGTCAACGCCTTCGACGATTTCGCAGGCTACCGCCTGCTGACGGATGAAGCCATTGCCGCCGCTGCCCCCGATGCCATCGTGATGATGGACCGCGACGGCGATCACGCTCTAAGCGATACGCAGATCGCCAGCCATCCCGCCCTTGGCCTGACACCTGCGGCGCAAAACGGCCAGATCATCCGGATGAACGGGATTTACCTGCTGGGCTTTGGCCCGCGCACCGCGCAAGCGGCACAGGACCTGCACAAGGCAATCTATCCTGCACTGACGCATCAGGGGGGCTAGGGGCATGGTCGCGCTGCCCTTCACGGCCCCCCGCCGCCCCCCTTCAATGGCGGCCGCAGGCGACCGCGCCTTGCGTGCACGCGCCACAATGATCGCGCTGGTGGTGTTTGTGGCGGCCGTGTCCATCCTGTCGCTGGGTGTGGGCGCTGCAGGTGTGTCCCTGCCCGATGTCGTTCGGAAACTGGCCACAGGCGGGGCGCTGGATCTGCGTGAACGCGTGGTGCTGTTCGACATTCGCCTGCCGCGGTTGCTGACGGGCATTCTGGTCGGTGCGTCGCTGGCCGTGTCGGGCGCGGTCATGCAAGGGCTGTTCCGCAACCCGCTGGCCGATCCGGGCATTGTGGGCGTGGGGGCTGGCGCGGGGCTTGGCGCTGTGCTGGCCATTGTGCTAGGCGCGATGCTGCCCCCTGCGGTGCTGGCGGTTGCTGGCATGCATCTGGTGCCGCTGGCGGCGTTTCTTGGGGGCTGGGCGTCAACGCTGGTCCTGTATCGGGTGTCCACGCGGCGCGGGCGTACATCCGTTGCGACCATGCTGCTTGCGGGCATCGCGCTGGGGGCGCTGGCCGGCGCGCTGACGGGTATTCTGGTCTATATTGCGGATGACCAGCAACTGCGCGACCTGACCTTCTGGGGGCTGGGGTCGCTGGCGGGGGCAAGCTGGGCCAAACTGGCCGCTGCCGCACCGATCATGGTTCTGGCGCTGATCGCGGCACCTGTGCTGGCACGCGCGCTGAACGGGCTGGCCTTGGGGGAAGGGGCCGCCGCGCATATGGGCATTGCCGTGCAACGCATGAAAAACCTTGCCATTCTGACGGTTGCCGCAGCGACAGGCGCGGCTGTGGCCGTGTCCGGCGGGATCGGGTTTATCGGCATCGTTGTGCCGCATCTGCTGCGGCTGGTTATGGGACCGGATCATCGCTACCTTCTGCCAGCTGCGGCGCTGCTGGGCGCAGGGTTGTTATTGCTGGCCGATATGATTGCGCGGCTGGTCATTGCCCCTGCCGAATTGCCGATCGGCATTGTCACCGCAGTTCTGGGCGGACCGGTGTTTTTGTGGATATTGCTGCGCCGTCGCGGCATCGTGGATATGTGAACCGCCATGCTGGACGCGAAGAATATTGATGCAGCCCTTGGCGGAAAACCCGTTTTGCGCAATGCCAGCTTGCGCGCCCGCGCGGGCAGGCTGACGGTTATCGTAGGCCCCAACGGGTCGGGGAAAACCACATTGCTGCGCGCAATCACCGGCGATCTTGCGCATTCCGGTTCCGTGCATCTGAACGGGCAGGACACGCGCCGGATACCCGCATGGGCACTGGCGGAACTGCGCGCGGTGCTGCCACAGGCCAGCCAGCTTGCCTTTCCCTTCACCGTGCATGAAGTCGTGCGCTTGGGGCTAGTGGGCGCCAATGCCTTGCGCAGTGATTCCGCAATATTGCCTGTCCGCGCATTGGAACGGGTGGGGCTGGCAGGCTATGGCGGGCGGTATTTTCAGGAACTGTCGGGCGGGGAACAGGCCCGCGCGCAACTGGCCCGCGTGTTGCTGCAAGTCTGGCAACCGGTGGTGGACGGGGTGCCGCGCTGGCTGTTTCTGGACGAACCTGTTGCGGCACTGGATATCGGCCATCAGTTGCAGGTCATGGCACTGGCCCGCGATTTTGCACGCGCGGGCGGCGGCGTGATTGCTGTCATGCATGATCTGAACCTGACGGCCATGTTTGCCGATGACATAACACTGATGCTGGACGGGCAGGTTCTGGCGCATGGCGGCGTGCGTGATGTGCTGACCGATGCGAACCTGTCGCGCGCGTATGGCTGCGCGCTGCGCGTATCCACCCTGCCCCGCAGGGATGAGGCGTTTGTTCTGCCACAGGCGGCGGAAATTGCCTGAGCATTGTTGACTCTTTTACTAAGCATTAGTAACGAGCATGTCAGAACGCCAGCGGTATCGCCAGCCAGATAACCACCAAGGGGATACCGATGGACAAGACCAAAAGGCGCTACGGGCGCCTGCTGACCGCTATTGCCGTTCCGGCATTTATGGGCGTTTCACTACCGGCACAGGCGCAGACCAGCGCGGACCCGACCGCCGCGCCGGGGTCGTTTCTGGGCCGTGTCATTCTGGGCTTTGGCCGCGCGCGCACAGCGATTGACACGCCGCAAGCCGTCAGCACGCTGGAGCAGGACGACATCGACCGCGAACAGGCCGCCACACCCGGCGATCTGTTGCGCACTGTGCCCGGTGCCACAGTGCAGGGCGGCGACCGGATGACAGGCCAGCGCTACAATATTCGCGGCGTGGGCGGGGACGCCTCCGACCAGAACCGCATTATCATCAGCGTGGACGGCGTCGAAAAATACGGCGAGCTGTATCAGGTGGGCCAGTTCTTCGGCGAGCCGGAACTGTATCGCCGCGTCGAGGTTCTGCGCGGGCCGGCATCATCGGCGCTGTATGGGTCCGGCGCTTTGGGCGGTGTTGTCGCGTTCGAGACCAAGGACGCCGCCGATTTCCTGCAAATGGGCGAAACAACGGCATTGCGCGTGAAAGCGGGCGCAAACAGCAATGGTGGCGGCACGCTTGGGTCGGTCATACTGGCGCAGCGCTTCGGAGAGCGGGTCGAGGTGTTGGCCGCGCTGACCCATCGCAATGAAGGGGATTACAAATCAGGCGACGGCACGCGGGTCACCGGATCGGGCATGGCGGGAACGTCAGGCCTGCTGAAGGGCACCTACCGCTTCGGGGACGGGAATGAACAATCGCTTAGCCTGTCGCTGTCGCGCTGGCGCAGCGATGAGGATGGCGCGAATTATTCATCTGTCGCCGATATTCCGGATTTCGGCACCGTCGACCGCAGGGCACAGGATGACACCGCAACACTGGTCTGGACCAATCCGGCCAGCGGCAACCCGTGGCTGGACAGCCGTGTGCAGCTGTCCTATTCGCGCACGCTGATCGATCAGGAAAACGCGGTTCCCGGTAACCCGTTTCTGGCGAACAACCCGCTGTTCGAGGATGCGTTCTATCAATACCGCACACTGGCCCTGCGCGCGGAAAACCGCTTCACCTTTTCCGGCGAAGGGTGGGAAAACTACCTGACACTTGGTGTCACCGCATCCCGGCAAACACGTGCGGCGCAGCGCGAATCCGGTGCGATTGCCTTTCATCCCGAAGGGACGGACCGGCGCTATGGCGTGTTCCTGCAGAACGAATTCATCTGGGATGACCGGCTGACCGCCGTTCTGGGCCTGCGCGCTGACAGGATCACGCTGACACCGTCAGATGATGTGGTGGGCGGCGCACAGCGCAGCCATACCGCGCAGGTTGCCTCGCTCGCGCTGCATTACAGGTTCAATCAGGACTGGGCAGTGTTCGGATCACTGGCGCATACCGAACGCGCCCCGTCGATTGACGAGGTGTTTGACGTGGGAACCGGCGCGGGCAAGACGGCCTCGCTGGAGCTACGGCCGGAACGCGCGCGCACAGTGGATCTGGGCTTCTCCTATGCGGGGCGCGATGTTGTCGTTGATGGCGACAGTCTGGACCTGAAGCTGACGGTGTTTTCAAACCGCGTCCGCGACAAGATCGACCGCTTTTCAGGCCCTGGTCCCACCTATGCCAATATCGCGCGCGCGCATATTCGCGGGCTTGAACTGGAAGGGGGCTATGATGCCGGAAACCTGTTTGGCAAATTCGCCTATTCCCGCATTCTGGGCACCGACCAGATAACAGGGTTGCAGCTTACCTCCACGCCAGCGGATGAACTTGTGCTGGAACTGGGCGGGCGCGCGTTCGAGCAGACGCTGGAATATGGCTGGCGCGGCACATTTGCGCGCAAGTCAAAACGTTGGAACGCCAGCCCTGCGCCGGGCGCCTATGAACACCTTCCCGGCTACGGGGTGAATGACCTGTATGCCACCTGGCGCCCCGATCAGGGCGCGCTGGCCGGGGTAGAAGTGCAACTGGCAGTCAACAATGTGTTCAACAAGCAATACCGCAACATTCTTGACGGCGGGCTGGCCAATAACGAGCCGCGCCGCGGGCGTGACCTGCGCATGAGTGTCGGACGCAATTTCAGCTGGTAGGCGCACAAGCACCATCACAGCAAACGCCAGCGCATTGGCTTGCGCTGGCGTTTTTGCATTCCGTTCCGGCGCAAGCGGCCCTTACCGCATTTGGCGGGCAAGCCCGTGCCATGGCGCTGAAATAATGTCCTGCGCCGGACCCAGACCGCAATCGAACAGGATATCGGACCCAATATCGAACACGCGCGTATCAGGGCGCATGGCATCGGACAGCTGCGCCACCGGATTGGGGGTGTGAAACCCTTGCGGCCCGCCCCCGATCAGCAAGGGTGCGACCGCCACATGCAGCCGTGTCAGCAAACCGGCCTGAAAAAACCACGCCACGGTAATACCGCCGCCCTCGATCAGCACTGTGTTCAGCCCTGTGCCTTGCAGGGCGCGCAGGATCTGGCGGGGCGACATGCTGCCTTCGGCGACGGCTGGCAGGCGAATAACCTCCACACCGTCAGGGCGGGCCGTGTCGCCGTGCTGCAATACGATACGCCGCGCGCCATCATCGGCAAAGACCCGTGCATCATTGGGCAACCTGCCACGCGGGTCGATAACAACACGTGCTGGGTTGCCCCCCTCGCACAGGCGCACGGTCAGGCGCGGGCTGTCATGCAGCGCGGTGCGCACGCCAATGACGACCGCATCGCAAATGGCGCGCAGGCGGTGCAGGTGCTTTAACCCGTCCGGCCCCGATATATCGCGCGCATCGCCTGCAACTGTGGCCACGCGCCCGTCCAGCGACTGCCCGATCTGGCCAATGGTGACAGGCCCCATGTCACGGCGCGCAAGCGGCGCATATATGTCCAGCGCCGCGCGTTCCGCGGCGGTCCACTTCCCGCAGCACGCACATCCCGCCCCATTGCGAATGTCCAGAATGCGCTGCCATACGCGCGGGCTGACAAGGGCCTTATCCATCCGCACCCCCATGACCGTCCAGCAGCGCAACCCGACCTGTCGGCACCGCCAGAATATCCACATGGCCAATGGTGCAGGTCCCCTGTGACACCAGCGCCTGACGTGCGGCATTCCAGACATCCGCGCCGCCATGGCCCGCACGCGCGGCCGCGCCCGCAATCCCGTCCAGCAGGTCCGCCTGCAACTGCGCGTGCCGGTGCGTCAGCACCCACGGGGTTTGCGCCAGCATGACATGATAACCCGCCTGTTCAAAAAGCGTTTTTGCCATAATGCCAGATGCCGCCCCAAGTGCGGGGCCAAACCCCTTGTCCGTGCATTGGTCGCGGTTGAATGCCGCCGTGATGTCCGCATCATCCGCCAGTTCGGGCTGCCACTGCATGACCCCGTCATAAGACAGCGCCGCATAAAAGGGTAGCTGGTGACGGACCAGAATATCGATCAGGGCCCGCAACCAGCGTTCGGAGACAAGATCCAGCAGCGCGGATGCAGATACCAGCGTCGTATCATCAAGCGGCAGATCCGCAAGGCGGTTCAGATCAAGCTGGCAGGCTTGTGCATTGGGGTGGTTTGCCACCGCAAGCGCCAGCAGCGCTGCATCATTGTCCACCAGATGCCAGCGCGCGGCATCGGGCAAATGGCCGGTCAGCGCCCGCACGGTCGCGCCAGTGCCCGCACCCAGATCGACAACGACAGGCGCCGCCCCTGCAAGACGTGCTGCGGCCGCAAGCAGCGCATCATCGCGCGCTGCGCGATCTGCCGCTTCCCTTAGGGCCAGCCATTGCGGCGCGAACCCCATGGATTACACCTCGCCCTCGAACCATGCGCGGGCCATATGGCTTTCGTGCAAGGTGATGCGCAACCGCCGCACGCGGCCACCATCCTTCAGCGTGTCCGCAACGATTTGGGCGCGCATCCGGTCAAAGATATGCTTGCACAGGAATTCGGTCGTGGTGAATTTTCCGGCAAATTCGGGGATTTCATCAAGGTTCTTGTAGCGCAACGGGTTCAGTGTATCGGCCAGCGCCTCAACGGCCAGCCCGATATCGACGACAAGGCCATGCGCGTCCAGATCCTCGGTGAAGAACGCGGCATCGACGGTGAATGTCGCACCGTGCATGCCTTGGGCTGGCCCGAATACAGGCGATGGCAGCGAATGGGCGATCATGATGTGATCTTTGACTTCGACGGCGAACATTGGGGTCCTTTCTGTTCAGT
This sequence comes from Roseinatronobacter sp., assembly GCF_051859525.1. Classification (NCBI taxonomy): domain Bacteria; kingdom Pseudomonadati; phylum Pseudomonadota; class Alphaproteobacteria; order Rhodobacterales; family Paracoccaceae; genus Roseinatronobacter; species Roseinatronobacter sp. The sequence goes on from NZ_JBHYFM010000018.1 coordinate 23,183, forward strand.
CATAACGGATGCGGTGACACAGCGTGTCCGGCGCATTCAGGATACGGGGGTAATCACGGGGCAGGTCATCAAAGGCGCTCTCGCCGGAAACCAGCACATCAAGGCGGTCATCGCATAGCAGGTCCAGCGCCTTGGCCAGTCGGCGGCGGTAGTCCCAGCGCGGCAGGCGCGCGGGCGGCAGATTGCCGACCTGCGAACTCAGCAGCCGCAAACGCTGGCTGTGAAAGGCACCGCCCAGCGGCAAGGCGACCATGCCATCACCGTGCCAGCTGGCCTCGACCACCGTCGCACCCATGCCTGCAACCGCCAGCGCGCGTGCAAGCCCCTTGGCCGATGCGCTGGTGTTGATGACCACGTCCTGAGCTTCGGGCAGGTCCTGCGGCGCGGCAAAGGCACCGCCCATGTCCTGCGCCAGCGTAGCGCGGGTTGGGTCGATATCACTTAACGTCACCTCGCAGCCGGGGATGCGCGCACACACATATGCCACCAAGGCCCCGACCACCCCTGCCCCGATCACACTGACCCTGTCACCTGCCGAAACACCGCTGTCCCAGATGATGTTCAGCGCCGTTTCCATATTCGCACCCAGCACGGCACGCGCGGGCGGCAGCGCTGCGGGCAAGGGGGTGAACTGCCCTTCCGGCAGGCAAAACCACGTCTGGTGCGGGAACAGCGCGAAGACGGGCCTGCCTGCCTGCGGGCCTTGTTCTATCTCGGCTATTGTGCAATAGCCGTATTTGACCGGATAGGGGAAATCACCTTCCTGATGGGGCGCGCGCATCCGGTCGTGTTCGCGCACCGGCACCTTCGCGCCAAGAACCAGCCGTTCAGTCCCGCGACTGATGCCGGAATACAGGCTGCGCAAGCGGATACCCGCGCCGGCCGTTGCAGGCCGTATTTCTGCACAATCGGGGGCCACCACCCACAAGGCACGCGGGTCTGTCATGTCAGGATATGCCCGGATTTCAGCGCTTTCGTCGCAAGGTAATGCGCGTTCTGACGGGTTTGCCCGACCTGAAGCGGAACGCGTTCGACGACTTCGACACCGTGACTTGCCAGAATGCGCATTTTGGCAGGGTTGTTTGTCAGCAAGCGCACTTGCCGGACACCCAACATGGACAGCATGGTGGCGCCCACGCGGAAATCCCGCTCGTCATCCTCAAAACCAAGCTGGTGGTTGGCCTGCACCGTATCAAGGCCCGCATCCTGCAAGGCATAGGCGCGCATTTTATTGGCGAGCCCGATGCCGCGCCCTTCCTGATTCAAGTAGATCAGCACGCCCCCACCGGCCTGTGCCATCGCATCAAGTGCCGCATGCAATTGCGGTCCGCAATCGCATTTCAGACTGCCCAGAACGTCACCGGTGAAGCAGGCGGAATGCAAGCGCGTCAAGACCGGCTGGTCAGGGTCCACGTTGCCGATTGTTATGGCGTAATGCTCTGGCCCGCCATTGTCGGGGCGGAATATCTGCACGGCCCCCGCATCCGAGCAGACCATGGGCAAGGCCGCAGCACTGACCGCGCCGAAATCGCGGGCGCTGGACAATTCGTCAAGCGCAACCTGTGCCGCGACATAGGCCAGCCCCTGCCGCAGCAATGTATCGCGTGCGGATACCGGAATGCGCCACAACATCATGGCGGGCAACAACTGCGCGGCTTTCGACAAGGCCAGCGCCGCATTCATCAACGGCGCGGCGCATGTGACGGGGGCTACATCAGCAGGCACCACGCCCTTGCCAATATCCGCGCCACCCGCAATCTGGCGGATCAGGTCCAGCGGGGTGCCCGCGCCCAACCCAAGCGCATATGCCGACGCCTCAACCGACGGCGCATCGGGCATGAGTGCGGCATATCTGCGCGCAGACAGGACAAGGCAAGGCGCGCCAAACGCCTGAAGCTGTGCAAAGCGGTCCGCGCGCAGCGTCTCGACGGGTGCAATTACAGCCATGTCGACACCATCACCAACCAGAACCGGCAAACCAAGGCGCGTGTCACAGACCAGCCGCGCCACTTTTTCGCTGGTATCCAGACCAAGTGTGTCCGGCCCAAGGCCGGTCGCTGTCTTTGCGGAGTTGATAGCAATGGGGATCGTCACGGCACCTACCGAAGCTGGGATTGAACAGGCAATGTTTCAAACCCAACTAGGGCTGTGCGATAGAAAACAAGTGTAACACAGTTTTTTCCTTCAATGCATGCCGTGCCTTAGGAAGATTTTCCTGCGCGCGCTCTGGAAAGCTGTCTGACTGCGCTATTTGTCGCAAAGGCGTTGTTTGAAAGGTGTTAGAATGTCTTTGCGCGTGGCCTTGGGTGTGTGCCGGTCGGTTTTGATCTATTTCAATCCTGCACTGATGCGCCGGACAAGACAGCTTTATAACGGAATTTTGAACACGGGTGATCTGGTCTTTGACGTGGGCGCGCATGTGGGCACGCGTGCGCGGGTCATGCGCAAATGCGGCGCAAGGGTGGTTGCCTTTGAACCGCAGCCAGCCTTCGCCCGCTTCTTGCGCAAAACACTTCCGCGTGACGTGGTCCTTGTTGAGGCAGCCCTTGGCCCGACCGAGGCCCGCGCGCAGATGGCAGTGTCCTTGCGCCACCCGACAGTGTCATCCTTGCGCACCAGCCTGCCCGATGAAGCCCGCGCCATGCCGGGTTTCGAACATGTGCAATGGGACGCAAGCGCCGATGTCGCCATGACGTCACTGGACCGCATGATCGCGCAGCACGGGCTGCCGCGCTACATCAAGATTGATGTCGAAGGGTTCGAGACAGAGGTTCTGTCAGGGCTGTCGCATCCGGTCGCGCTGATCTCGGTCGAGTATCTGCCGGGCCTGCCCGATGTCAGCCAGCAGGCCATCGCCATGATAGCGCAGCTTGGCACATATGAATTCAATGTCGTGCGCGGTGAAAACGCGTGTTTTGAATGGACACAATGGCGCGATCTGGGCGCAATGCAGGACTGGCTGGCGGCCCTTGCCCCCGATGCGGGGTCGGGCGACATTTACGCGCGGCTGCGCGCGTAGGGCTGCACAAACGCGGCGCGGGCCAAGCTGGCGCGCGCCCTGCGGCGCGATATGCGGGACGCTACACGCCGGTGTTGCGCAAGATTCTGGCAAACGGGTCAAAAAGCAGCGGTGTCGCCGCAAGAACCGTTCCGGTTTCCTCTGGCCGCTCGGCCGGGTCCAGCCCCTCGATGCGCACACCGGCTTCGTGCAGCAGAACCAGCCCGCCCGCAATATCCCACGGCTGCAACCGCCGTTCCCAGAACCCGTCCAGCCGTCCGCAGGCCAGATAGGCCAGATCCAGCGCCGCAGCGCCCATCCGGCGCACACCGGCGCAATGCGGCATAAGTCGCGCAATATCGGCCGCGTGGTCATCAATGCCCGCCATCCCGCCGAAGGGAATTCCCGTGCCGAACAGCGCATCTTGCAGCCGCGGGGTCGATGCCCCCTGAATTCCGGCCCCGTTCAAATAAGCGCCCGCGCCCCGCAACGCAAAGAAGGTTTCCTGACGCACCGGATCATGCACGACGCCCAGAACACGCACACCACCCACCTGCAAGGCGACGGATACCGCCCAATGCCCGATTCCGCGCAGGAAATTCGTTGTCCCGTCCAGCGGGTCAACGATCCATATGCGGCGCGCGGTATCAAGGCTGTGTGCGCGCGCCGTCTCCTCGCCCAGCCAGCCGTCACCTTGCTGGCACAAGCTGTCGCGCAACAGGTCTTCGGTGCGTTTGTCTGCCACGCTGACAAAATCGCCCGCGCGCTTTTGCTGAACAGTCAGGGCGGCGCGATCCGACCAGAAGTCCATCAGACCATTGCCCGCCTGTGTCACTGCGCCAATCACACGGACCAGTTCGGGACCATGCGCAAGACCGTGCAGATGCGGGGGAACGAATACGGGTGTCAGGGTCATTTCCTTTCGCGATCAGGTGTGGCTGGCAGGGGTTGGCGTCCGAACCCAAGCTGCACAGCCCAAGGAAAAACTGCAAGCAGCGCCGCACCAAGGGCCGCAAGTCCGAAACTGATACTGGCGGCCACCGCTTGTGGACCGGCAACCCCCACCAGTGGCCACAACGCCAGCGCCACCCCTTCGCGCAACCCCCAGCCATTGACGGATACAGGCAATAACATCGCCAGCAAGGTCAGCGGTATCACGAACAACGCCGCCGCAAGGTCAAGCTGGACCCCCACCGCCTGCGCCGCGGCCCAGACCCCACCCAGATTGCAGCACAGGATCACACCGGTATAGGCCAGTTGCGGCACGATCACACGCGGCGACAGCCAAGCCGCCGCCAGCGCATCGCGCACCGCAACCGGCAGCCAGCGTGCCCCCGCCACGACCAGCGCCAGCACAGCCGCCCCCGAGGCCGCGACAACCCCCGTCAGCGCCACGCCGTAGCCAGCCATCGCCCACCACGCAACCCCCGCAATCGCGGCACAGGCCAGCGCGACCTGTCCCGCCAGCCGTTCGATCACCACCGACCCCACCGACAGACCCCAGCCGCCATAGGCGCGCATCCGGGCAACGCGCCCGACATCACCCAACACGCCCCCCGGCAAGACCGTGTTGCCCAGAACCGACAGATGGTATTCGCACAAGGCCCACAATGTCGGCAACCGCACACCAAGTGCGCCCGCCGTCAACTGCCAGCGCAGCGCCGAAACGCCCACCTGCGCGCCCAGAAGTGCAACCGCCAGCGCCATCCAGCCCGCATCCAGCCCGCGCAGATGCGGATGCAGGGACGCAGGGTCCACAAGCCAGACCACCCCCGCCAACGCAGCCAGCGACGCCAGCAACCGCAAGCCGCGTGTCACGGCGCAGCCCCGCTGCCAAGGCGCGACAGCAACACGTCACGCAGACGATCCATGCGCATGGACGGGATATCGGGCTGCGGGATCATCCCTTCGGTCCAGCCCAGATCGGCGAACTGCTCGACCAGATCGGCAGGGCCTATGACATGGACAGGCACATCGAACCCGTCCACCCCCGACACGAACCGCGCAGGTTCATGGTCCCCCAGCACGACCATCAGCGGCGGGTCGCCCGCATGACGCGCCGCCCATGCCCCCACCGATTGCAGGCTGTAATCCACCGCCTGCCGGAACTGGTCGCGCACACGGTCATGATCGCGCCAGACCACCTCGGGCGGGTCGCCCGACAGGGCCCATTGGTCAAAAATGGTGCCGGTGCCGATATCATCCCAATCCACCAGTTCGGGAATGGGCACCCAAGGCGCATGCGACGACACCAGCGCCACCTGCACAACCAGCGGCGTGCGGTCGGGATCGCTGCGTTCCAGCCTGTCCAGCGCATGTAGGGTGAACTGGTCGGGCATAGTCACCCAGTTGAAAGGTTGCCCTTCATAGCCCAGATCAGCGGCGTTATAGATCGCATCAAAGCCGAAATAATCCCCTTCCGGCCAGGGAAAGACATGCGCGGGCTTGATGGCGACAGTGCGCCGCCCCGCATCCTGCGCATAGTGGAACAGCGTCCGGCGCGGACTGGCAATCAGCGCACGGTAGCGCGCCTGTGTGTCAAGCCACAGTCCCGATGCGACACTGCCATGGGCAAGCCAGCTTTGGCCGCCCACCATCGGCGCGCGCGCCCAGCCCGACCGCATGGCCAGACCACGCGCGGCCAGATCCCCCTCTATGCGTTGCAACGTTGCCGTATGCGTCGGAATATATAGCGGGTTTTCGAAACTGGACCGCCCGTAACTTTCGACATAGACCAGCACAAAGTCGCGATTGCCCAGCCTGTCGAACATGGGCGCCACATTGCGCATGCTGTCTTGTTGCGCGGCGGTCCGGAAATTCGCCAGATCGGCGCGGGTGGTGCGGATCTGCTCCACACGTTCCAGTCCGACACGCGCGGTGAATGCCGCCCCCGGAATGGCATTCGACAACGCGGGCGGCAGAAACCACGCCCGCCGCGCCTGCCCGATCTCGGCCACGGCAAGGGCCAGCGCGGGCAGCAACAGCACAGCCGCCGCAATGCGCGGGCGCCTGCCCGCCATGGTCCCTGCGATGACCCCTGTCGCCCACCATAAGGCCAGCGCCAGCAAGACAACCAACCCAACCGCCCCAGCCACCGCAAGCCCCGCCATCGGCAGACCGAAACTGCCACGCGCCAGTTCCCATGCCGCAGGCAGAAGGTTATAATCGGCAATAAGGTTGAAACCGCGATTGAACGCGATGAACGTGCCGAAATCAGCAAGTTTCAGCAAGGCGATAACGATCAGGGCCAACACAAGCACAGCCCGCAGAACCGCACCTGCCCGACCTGCACCCAGGACAACCAGCGCCGCCACAATAACCGGCAATTCCAGCGGAAAAACCGCCAAAGCGCCCCATGTCATCGCCGCAGGGTGGTTCGGCTGGATCAGCACAAGATACAAAAGGCAAACCGCAAGGGCGATGCGCATGACCCTCATTCCTGACGCTTCCCTTTGGATATGGCCGCACGGATATCGACCGCAAAGGACCACAGCACCACCGCCAGAACCGCCGCGCCCAGCATACCGGACACGGGGGGCACAAGCACTGGCGCAAGCAAGGCCACCTGTGCGCCCATCTGCGCCCCCGCAACAAAGCGGCGGCGCTGCGCAGGCGGAAGCGGCGCTGCCAGAACCGGCCACAGCCGCGTTGCCAACAAAAAGGACGGGCGCATCAGCCCCAGCAATAGAAACCACATTCCGACCTTGCCGGCAGCGACCGCCAGTGCCGCCATGACAAGCGCGAAGGCCACGTCGGTTTCCACATCCAGCCGCGCACCGAAGCTGGATATAAGCCCCGCGCGGCGCGCCGCCCATCCGTCAACAGCGTCCAGCGCAAGTATGGCACAAGCCAGCGCGACCATCGCCCAGCCCACACCCTGCGCCAACAGATGCGGCACCGCCAGCAGACCCGCCATAGCGGCAATGCCCGCAGCGCGCAGGATGGTGACGACATTGGCACTGCCCAAACGGTCATGCGGGAAATATTCAGCCCGCAGCCCCGACATGATCATCACTGCGCCTGCGATCCACAAACACCCGGCAAGTGCCGCGCATAAAAGCGCCTCATTCGCGGATGCACCCGCAAACTGCCCCAGCGCAAACGCACCCGCCACCGCTCCGCCACCGGCACCAGCCAGCAGCGTGACCGCGTGGGCGCGCACACGAGAGATGGAGACAGCGTGTTTTGAAATCGTTACATGGACCATGCGTGCGGACATAGCGTTGTTCAGGCCAAGTCAAATCATTTCAAGATTTGCGCTGCTTTCATGACGGGTGTTTTCTTGCCTTTTGCACAATCGCCCTATGATTTGGGAATATGCGTGTTGTTCACATGAAAGTCGCCAGATGAGTGCCGGACCAAAAAAACTGCAGCGCTATGCGCCTGTCACACGCCTGTTGCATTGGGTCGTGGCCGTGATGGTTCTTGCGACTTTCCCCGTAGGCGTCATCATGCTGGCAGAAGGGCTTGCGCGTCCGACGCAGGATCTGCTGTTCATCCTGCACAAGAACGGCGGCGTCATAATCCTGTTGCTGGTGCTGCTGCGGCTTGTCTGGCGGGTAATTTCCCCTGCGCCCCCGATGCCCGCCACAATGCCGCCCCTTCAGGCCAGACTTGCACGCGCCGCGCATTGGGCACTTTATACGCTGCTGCTGGTAATGACGATCAGCGGCTATGTCCGTGTGCGCGCAGGCGGCTTCCCCATCGAGATGCTTGACGCCATGGGCGTGCCCGTTTTCGTGCCCCGATCCGACACGCTGGCAGAGACCGCGAAATTCGTGCATGCCAATGCGCGGTTTGCACTGGCGCTGCTGATTGTGGGGCATATCGGGGCAGGAGTGCATCATTTGCTGCGCAAGGACGGGGTTTTTGCGCGCATCTGGCCGCCCCTTGGCAAAGGGCCGCAGTGATGTTGACCCCGTTGCGGCGGTTGCATGTGCTGGCCAGTCTTGGCCTTGGCGGCGCACTTAGCGCGGTCTTGTGGTACGGGCTGGATATTGCGGCGACAAACCCCGTGCTGGCTGGCCTTGTCATAACCTTGTTCGCCGCAAATGCGCTGTGGCTGTCTGCGGCGGCTGTTGCCGCGCTGATCGGGTTCTGGACACTGCGCCAGCCTGCCGCCCCCCAAGGCCAGATGGACAGCGTGCAGGACATGAACCGCCAGCGCTGCGCGATTTTATGGCTGGTCTGCGGCGAGCCGCCGGAACCCATGGCAGAACGCATTGCCGCCATGTTGCGCGGGCTGGACCACACCGGACAGGCGCAATCCTGCACAGTATTCGTATTATCCGACACGCAGGGGCATGATGCCGTCGCGCGCGAACGCGCCGCGCTTGCGCCGCTGGGGGACCGCATCATCTGGCGCAATCGCACAGCCCCCGAAGGCCGCAAACCGGGCAATCTGCTGGACTGGCTGCAAGGCTACGGGCAGGATTTCGACACAATGCTGGTTCTGGATGCCGATAGCAGTTTCAGCGCCGCGCGACTGGCCGCGATGCGGGGCTGCATGGCCGGTGATCCGCGCCTCGGGCTGGTTCAGGCGGCAATCAGGTTGCGCCCCGGCACCAGCCGGATGGCCGCGATGCAACGCCTGTCAGCGCGGCTGTGCGGTCCTGTGTTCGTGCACGGGCTGGCACGGCTTAGCGGGGATGCGGGCAATTACTGGGGCCATAACGCCCTGTTGCGGGTTCAGGCGTTTTCGCAGGTCGCAAGGCTTGCGCCGCTTTCCGGTCGCCCGCCCTTCGGCGGCCCGATCCTGAGCCATGACTTCATCGAGGCCGCCTTCATGCGCGCGGCGGGCTGGCATGTCCGGATCGTGCCGGATGCGCGCGGCAGTTTCGAGGATGCCCCCGAAACCGTGTCCGGCCATCTGCGTCGGGACAGGCGTTGGGCACAGGGCAATTTGCAGCATCTTCGCCTGATCGCGCGGCGCGGGTTGCACCCAGCAAGCCGCCTGCACCTGCTGGCGGGCATTCATTCCTACCTGTCGGCCCCGATCTGGCTGGCGCTGGTTGTGCTGATGGGATCCGGTGCCGTTCATGCCAGTGCTGCGGCCATATGGTCGCTGGCAGGTGCCCTCTCCTTGTTGATGGTGCCCAAATTCGCGGGGCTGGTGGCGCATCGCCGGACCCTGCGCAGCGCTGGTCGCAAACGCATCCTTTGGCGCGCATTATGGGCTGAATTATGGCTGACAACGCTGTTTGCCCCCATTGGCATGATCCGGCGCAGCGGCTTCCTGCTGGCGCTGGTGGCGGGCAGGGATGCGGGCTGGAAACCATCGGGCCAGATTGGCCGGCGCGCAGCGTTCACGGGGCGCGGCGAGCAGATTTCCGCGCTTGTCATCCTGACGGCGGTAATTTCACCCCAGTTGCTGATCGGCACAAGTGCAACAGCGCTGCTATCGGCGGCGATGGTGATGCCGGTTACGGGACCGCTGCTGGCGGCGCCATGGCTGATACGCTGGCTGGATGCCGCACCAAAACAAAACGCGGTCGCGCAATATTACGATGCAAGTACCGCGCGTTTTCTGGCCGTGGGGGGCAGTGGCGCGGCACTGGCCATCCACCGCCCGCTTTGGGCCGAGGGGATCACCACCCCCGAAGCCGCCGCCGCCCATGCCAACGACCTGATTGCCAAGGCTGCGCTGTCCGCATTGGGGCGCGCGCCCGATCATGTCTGTGATCTGGGTTGTGGCGTGGGGGGCAGCGTGTTCCATCTGGCGGCATTGTGGCCAAACGCCCGTATGGCAGGCATCACGCTTAGCGCGCAACAGGTGCGACTGGCACGTTTGCATGCCACCGCGCGCGGGCTGGGGGACCGCTGCCAGTTCATACAATCGGATTTCACCCTGCCCACCACGCTGCCACGCGCAGATCTGGTTCTGGCGATTGAAAGCCATGTCCATATCGACAGCGCTGCGCGGTTTCTGGATGCGGCGCGCGCGCATCTGGCCCCCGGCGGGGTGCTGGTGGTCGTGGATGACATGCTGGCGCGCGCCGACACCAAGCTGTCAAAACGCGAACAGGCGCTGGTGGGCGCGTTCCGGCGCGGCTGGCGGCTGGGGCATGTGACCCCGCGCAGCACCTTCGTCACGCAGGCGCAGGAACTGGGCTATGACACGCTTGCCCAACACGACCTGAACGCGCTGCTGCGGCTGGACCGCATGCGTGACCGCGCCTTGCGCTTTGCCGGTCCGGTGGCGGACTGGCTGGGCCTGACACGGTTTGCCGTCTTTGCAAATATGGTGGGGGGGAATGCCCTGACCCAGGCCTACCGCGCGGGTATCATGAGCTACAGCATGGTGGTTTTACGCGCCCCCGATCCCGGCCAAAGCGGACAGGGCCAACAGCCACACCGAAAGGACGCCGCATGAACCGACGCCATTTCCTGAACGGTGTTTGCGCCGCAGCCCTTGCGCCTGTTCTTATGCCCCGCCCTGCACGGGCGGGCGCATCATCCGGCCCGACCACGCCCGACGCGCTGATACAGGCCGCGCGCGATCTGGCCAGACACCCCTATGCGCCGCGTCCGCAGGTTCTGGCCCCGCCCTTTGACGGGTTAAGCTATGACAGCCATCGCGGCATTCGCCCGCGGTCCGGCTATGCGGCCGATCTGGCGCTGGGGCCGGAATTCGTGGCGGATCTGCTGCCGCCGGGCTGGCTGTTTGCCGACCCTGTCAGCATTGCGCTGCCCGGCCATGACACTGATTTTTCTGCGCAGATGTTCAGTTTTGACCCGCGCTATTTCAGCCCGCCGCCGGAACAGGGCCATTTGCCTGACATGGGGTTTTCGGGGCTGCGACTGCGCCATCAACTGAACAGCGCGGGAAACTGGGACGAGGTTCTGGTGCTTCAGGGGGCAAGCTATTTCCGCGCATTGGCGAAAGATACGGTCTATGGCCTGTCCGCGCGCGCGCTGTCCCTTGGCACAGGTGGCCCCACAGCCGAAGAATTCCCCGTCACCCGCTATATCGCGGTATTCGAGGCGGGCAAGCGCCTGCACTTCGGTTGCCTGATCGACAGCCCGCGCGCGTCCGCCGCACTGATCGCCACGCTGGAGCCCGGCCAGACAACAAGTATGGAGTGCAGCTTGCACCTGTTTGCCCGCACCCGCATCGATGATGCGGGAATTGCGCCGCTGACCTCCATGTTCCAGCACAACGCCCTTGGGCCGGCAGCCATAGATGATTTTCGCCCCGCAGTGCATGACAGTGATGTGCTGGTCATTGACAATGGCGCGGGCGAGCGGCTGTGGCGGCCGCTGGCAAACCCCGCGCAGGTGCAGATATCGGCCTTTGTCGATACAAACCCGCGTGGGTTCGGGCTGGTCCAGATGCCCACGGCATACAACGATTTCCACGATCAGGAAGGGGCCTATCACCGCCGCCCGACAGCATGGGTCATTCCACAAGGGGATTGGGGCGCGGGCGCGGTGACATTGCTTGAAATCCCCACACCGAATGAATTCGCCGACAATATCGTCGCCTTCTGGCGTCCTGCTGCCGCGCTGGATGCGGGCGAGCACCGCTTCGACTACCGGCTGGACTGGTGCGCGCCCGGCCCTGCATCGCTGCCCGCGCAGGACTACCCGCTATTGCCGCTGCGCAGCGCATCGGGGATTGAGCCCAATCTGGCCGAAGGGCGGTTGTTCGTCATCGATTTTGCCCCTGTCGTGGCAGGTTTGGACGGTATTGCGCCTGCGCTGGTGCAACTTGACTTCGGGGATGACGACACGGGCACATATATCACGGGCGCTGCGTTCTACCGGCTGCACGCGGATGATCCGGCGTTGCGGGCCAGTTTTGTATTCACCCCGCCAGACGATATGGATGTGGCGGAACTGCGTTTGCGCCTGCGCCAGCCCGATGGCGCATTGCTGGCGCCTGTGTGGCTTTACCGCTGGACGCGCAGCCGCGAGGGGGGCGTATGACGGGGGGTGCGGCGCAGCGCGCTGTTGCCTTCGCCCTGCCCGGCGATATCCACACACGCAGTGGCGGCACCCATTACGACCGGCGGGTGATCGAGAGTCTGCGCGCCTGCGGCCAGCCGGTGCAGCATGTCGCCCTGCCCGCAAGCTGGCCCGCACCCAGTGCTGATGACACGCGCGAAACACTTGCCCGCCTGCATGCCCTGCCAGCAGGGATGCCCCTGATCATTGACGGGCTGACATTCGGCGCGATGCAAACCCGCGATGCGGCCAGCCTGAACAGGCCCGTCATCGTGATGCTGCACCACCCGCTGGGTTTGGAAACCGGACTTGCGCCCGCGCGCGCGGCGGAACTGATTGCGCGGGAGACGGCCAATCTGGACCATGCGCAGCATATCATCGTCCCCTCCGGGCATATCGGGGGGCTTTTGCAAGACCGCTTCGGGGTTGATGCCGCGCGTATTACAGTTGCGCCGCCGGGGTTTGACCGCACTGACCCTGCCCCCCCGCCCCTGCCGCCTATGGACCCGCCCCTGATACTAAGCGTCGGGCTGATCTGTCCGCGCAAGGGGCATGATATTTTACTGCGCGCTTTGGGGCAGGTGACCGACCTGAACTGGCAATCCGTGATCGTCGGCATGGTGCAGGACATGGGGTACCTGAAACAGCTGGAAGATTTACGTCACAGCCTGACGCTACAGGATCGTGTCCTGATCGCGGGGGAGTTGTCGCAGGCCGCGCTGTCACAATATTACCGCTGCGCCCATATATTCGCACTGGCCACCCGCTATGAAGGCTATGGCATCGTGCTGGGCGAGGCGCAGTTGCATTCCCTGCCCGTGGTCAGTTGTGACAGCGGCGCAGTGGGCGAAACCCTGCATGGCGCTGGTTTGCTGGTCCCGCCCGATGATCCGGATGCCTTCGCCCATGCCCTGCGCGATCTGCTGTCCGACAAGACGCTGTATGACGATTTGTCCCGCAAAAGCCATCTGGCGGGAACCGCCCTGCCCTGCTGGCAGGACACCGCGCAAATCTTCCGGCAGGTTCTTGCACGCTACATCACCCTGTAACAGGTCGGCTGTTGCGCGCCCCTGCGCCGCATACAGACCTCAGACGCGCGGATCATGCCATGCGTGAATTCCATCCACGCCGCTTTGCACCACACCGGCCAGCCCCGCCATTGGGCTTTGCGCGGGGATCACAAGGATTTCATGGCCACGCGCGGCCAGCTGCGTGCGCGTTTGCGGGTCCACATCCGCCTCCAGTTTCAGGCTGTCGCGACTGTCCGAGAAGGTGCGCCCCAGAAGAAACCGCGGACCGGCCAGCGCATCTGGTGGCGACTGGTCAAAATCGATCATCCGCGTCAATAGCATGGCAAGGGTCTGGGGCTGCCCGTCTGCGCCTTGGGTGCCGTAAACCAGTTTTGGAACGCCATCTTGCAGGGCCATCCCGGGGTTCAGGGTATAGAAAGGCAGTTTGCCGGGCGCGAAGGCATTGACATGGGCCGGATCAGCGCTGAACGCAGCCCCGCGATTTTGCCACACAATGCCGGTGTCACCCGCCACCACGCCACTGCCCCAGTCGAAATAAGTGCTTTGCAACACGCTGGCGGCATTGCCCATCTCATCAATCGCGCCCAGAAACACTGTATCCCCATGCGCCCAGACATGCGGCCATGGCAGGGCATGGGACATGGATATGTCCTGCGCCCAGCCGTCCAGCCGCGCGGGGTCAAGGTGGCGGTCTGTATCCATGGGGTGGGCGGCGGGATCGGCGATCTGGCCGCGCTGCAAGAACGCGCGTTTCACGGCCTCGACACATAGATGTATATGATCGGCGCTGCCCGCCTGCATGCGGGTCAGATCCAGCGCGCGCAACTGCCCCATGATTTGCAAGGTCGTCAGACCCTGTGTGGGCGGCGGCGGGGCCAGCAGGGTCATGCCACGATAGGACAGCGACAGGGGCCGCGCGTCGCGGCAGGTGGTGCGTGCAAGGTCTTGTTGCGATATCTGCACGCCAGCGGCGCGCAACCCGTCAACGATCTGGCGAGACAGCGCGCCTTGATAAAACGCCCGCGCGCCATCCTCGGCCAGTGCCCGCAGCGAACCCGCCAGACCTTGCTGGCGCAGCAGCGCACCTGCCTGCAAGGGCTGGCCGTTTTCCATGTAAAGCGCGGCAAAGCCCGGCCATGTCACGGCCTCCTGTGCCCTGAACCGTGACCAGAATTCCTGCGACGGGGTGACCGCAAAGCCGGTATCGGCATGGGCAATGGCTGGCGCAAGCAAATCGTGCCATTGCGCCCGCCCCCCCAACCTAGCGCGCGCGAAATCAAGCGCATGCGCCCAGCCTGCGAGCACGGCCGCACTGGTCAGGACCGATTGCGGCCCGCGCAACGGGATGGGGCCGCGCGGAAACGGACGCTCCAGCCCCTGCCCTATGGCCAGAAAGCTGCGCGCGGCCCCTTTGGCGGGGGCCACCAGCCAGACCGCATCACCGCCCAGACCGCAAAAATGCGGCATCACCACTGTCAGAACCGCGCCTGCGGCGATCAATGCCTCGGGCGCGGTGCCGCCTGCGCGCAACACCTGCATGCCCGCCGCAGTTGCCAGCGGGTGCGGCGTGGACACTGCGCCACTCATGCTGCGCCCTGCTGCAAGGACGCCAGAATAATGCCAACCACTTCTTCACGGCGCGCGGCCAGAAAATCAGGGCTGGACAGGTCACGCCCCATGACAACCTGCATTGTATGGCGGTTTGCGATATGGATGGTGCACAGGCCCAGAATGGACAGATACAGCGCACCTGCATCAGGGCGCTGCCCGAAGTCACCGTTGCGCAACCCCTGATCCAATACAGTGTTCATACGCCCGAACAGGCTGGCCGCGCGGTCATTCACATCGGCCACGGCGCGCACATGTTGTCCGTCGGCCATATTCTCGACGCGCATCAGGCCCTGAAATTCGGGGTGCTGTAGCATATAGTCGAAGGTAAAGCGCACAAGTTCCGCAATCGCGTCGCGCGGGGGGGCGTTCCAGAAATCCGCCTGCGCTTCGGCATCGCGCAAATGGCGGTAGGCGCGGGCGATACAGGCGCGATACAGGCCCAGCTTGTTGCCGAAATAATGATAAACCATGCGCACATTGCATTGTGCAGCAGCCACAATCGTTGAAATGCTGGCGCCCTGAAACCCGTGGCGGACAAATTCCGCCGTGCCTGCGACCAACAGCCGTTCCTGAACGCCAAGGGCCGAATCGTCTGGCCTGTCTAATGTCGTGCTTTCCACAATTCCCGTCCCAATTTTGCGCAGAACTAAGGCGCTTTGTTTAAATCATGGTCAACATTGCCGTGACCAGCCCAGTCTTGTCGATGAAACTGTTTTATCGCTTCCCTGTAGGTAAGTAAACGTTCACTTATTACGAGACCGCGCAAATTCGGGCGAACGGTCACTGAATAAGCAAACGCCTTGTCTGAACGACTGGCCCCAAACGGGATGACCAAGATGCGAAAAACAACTTTATCCAGCTTGAGCGTGGCTGCACTGGCCGCAACGGCCGCCCCCTTGGCCGCACAGGATTACACCGATGCGCGCGTTGCCATTGCCACAACCGAAACAATTTCGGGCTACAACCCCTATGCCGACCCTGTGGTATTGATGGGCAGCGTCTGGTGTCAGGTCTATGGCTGCGTCACGCGCTATGACTTTGACGCGGGCGAATTCATTCCCTATCTGGCAGAATCCGTCCGCGCGATTGATGATCTGACATGGGAAATAACCCTGCCCGAGGGGCTGACACGTCATAACGGTGATCCGGTTCTGGCCGCCGATATCGTGCATTCCATAGACTATATGGCCAATAACCCCGGATCGGGCAAATCCTTCCTTGTCAGTGATTGGGCCAATGTCGAGGCGATTGACGACCTGACCGTGCACATCACCACCCAGACCCCTGATGCCACGGTGCCCGACAATCTGGCCGGTGTGCAGGTCACATCCAAGGCGCTGTTTGACGAACTGGGCGACGACATGTTCCGTCAGGCCCCATACGGTGCAGGCCCTTACAAGCTGGTCGAGGTCAGCATCGGCCAGCACATGATCATCGAACGCGATGACGCCCACCCGATGACAGCACCGAACAACCCCGCGCAGATCATGTACCGCATCATGCCCGAACCCGAACAGCGTGTGACGGCCCTAGCCAATGGCGAGGTGCAGATTGCCCAAGGGGTTCCCCCGCAACTGATGCAGCGCGTGCGCGACCTGCCCAATGCCGATATTGCGACAACCAATTCGGTCGAGATGATGTTTCTGGCCATGTCGCCCAACACCCACCCGTGGGATGTGCTGGAAGCGCGGCAGGCGGTTGTTCATGCCATCAACCGCGAAGCGATTGTCCGCGCCATTTTGCAAGATCAGGCAACCATTCTGCACGGCCCCGTAAGCGAAGGTCAGATCGGCTTTGACCCAGACTTCACCACACCGTTCGACTATGACCCTGCGAAAGCGCGCGAATTGTTGCAATCGGTCGATCTGGAAGGGGTAGAAGTGACCCTGTCCACACCTGTGGGCCGCTACACTGCCGACCGCCAGATAGCCGAAGCCATGGTGCCCATGCTGGAAGAAGCGGGTTTCACTGTCACGCTGGACACGCCGGAATGGGCAACCCTGTGGGCAAATGTGCAGCAAGGCAATGTGCCCTTCTACTATATGGGGCGCGGGTCCATGATCGACCCGTCGCGTGCGCTGCACCAGTATTTCGCCACTGGCGGGTCGCCGCGCATCGGCTTTTCAGACGCGGAGCTTGACGAACTGCTGGGCGCTGAACGGTCCGAATTCGACGCGAACGAACGCGCGCTGAAGATGCAGGCCGCAATTCGCAGGCTGGTGGATCAGGCGCCGGCGGCGTTCATGTGGCAGCACCAGATGGGCTGGGGTGTGTCCAAGGACATATCGTTCCAGCCGCGCCCTGCTGACCGCGCCGACGGTTGGGAAATCTTCGTGAACTGAACATGAAACCACAGGCCCGAACCTGTTTCGGGCCTGATTTCAAAAGGAAGGCGCGTATGCTGCTATATTTCATCAAACGCCTTGCGGGTGCGGTGCCGGTGCTGATTGTCGTGTCCGGTATCATCTTCACCCTGATGCAACTTGCCCCCGGCGATGCGGTGACCATGCTGATCTCGGACGAGGCATCAGAGGCTGACAAGGCGCGCATCCGCGAGGCATGGGGGCTGGACCGCCCGCCCTTCATCCAGTTTCTGAACTTTCTGGGAAATGCCCTGACGGGCGATTTCGGCATGTCCTTCCGCTATAAAATGCCGGTCATTGAAATTGTCATGGAACGCCTGCCCGCCACCATAGAACTGGCGGTTGCGGCCACGCTGATCGCGGTGGGCGTCGGTGTGCCCTTGGGCGTTCTGGCGGCCGCCCGCCCCGGCACGGCATGGGATGCGATTGCATCGGCCTTCAGCTTCGCGGGCATATCCATGCCGAATTTCTGGCTGGGCATTTTGCTGATCCTGTTATTTGCGGGCTATCTGAATATCCTGCCATCGGGCGGGCGCGAACCCTGGGGGCTTGGGGTCGAGAGTATCACGGGGTTTCTGATCCTCGATTCCATTCTGGCAGGGCGTTGGGATGCACTGGGCGCGGCCCTGAAACACCTTGCCTTGCCCGCGATTGTTCTGGGCACCAACATGACGGGCATCATCACCCAGATGACCCGCGCACAGGTTCTGGACGCCCTGCGCGAGGATTTCGTGATGACCGCGCGGTC
The DNA here is from genome assembly GCF_051859525.1 of Roseinatronobacter sp. Taxonomy (NCBI): domain Bacteria; kingdom Pseudomonadati; phylum Pseudomonadota; class Alphaproteobacteria; order Rhodobacterales; family Paracoccaceae; genus Roseinatronobacter; species Roseinatronobacter sp. Next base: position 40,880 of record NZ_JBHYFM010000018.1, read on the forward strand.
CAAAGGCGTAAGCGAGGCCCGCGTACTGTGGCGCCATGCCTTTCGGAACGCCATGGTGGGCGTTGTCACCATCATCGGGCTGGAATTCGGCACATTGCTGTCGGGCGCGATGATCGTGGAAACCGTCTTTGCATGGCCGGGCATTGGCAGCCTGCTTATCAACGGGATTTCATCGCGGGATTTCCCGCTGATTATCGGGTTGGTGCTGGTCTATACCGGCATGTTCATCGTGATGAACCTGCTGATCGACCTGCTGTACACCCTGATCGACCCGCGCATACGGATGAACTGACATGCAAGACGCTTCCCGAACCGCAATCCCCCTGCGCGACCGCTGGCATGGCCTGCGCACACAATACCGCCACCTGACAGGGTTCAAGGGCATCTATGGGGGTCTGACAATCGTGTTGCTGGTCGTCTTCGGCCTGTTTGCGGACCTGATTGCCCCGCATGCGCCCAACCGGCAGGACCTGATGCTGGCCCTGACGCCACCGGACTGGCGCGGCCCGCATGTGCTGGGCACCGACCATGTGGGTCGCGACATCCTTAGCCGGATCATTCACGGCGCGCGTGTGTCGCTGATCATTGCAACGGCCGTCGCCCTGCTGGCCAGTGTGGCGGGGGTGTTTCTGGGCATCGTATCGGGCTATTTTCGCGGGCGCATTGACAGTGCGATCCAGAAAGTGGCGGAAATCTTCTGGTCCTTTCCGCCGCTGATGCTGGCGATTGCAATCGTGGCCTTTATCGGACAGGGGCTGACCATCGTGATTGTCGCGCTGACCGCGCAGCGCTGGATCCCCTATTGCCGTGTAACCCGCGCCGAGAGCATGGCCCTGCGCGAACGCGAATTCATTCTGGCCGCGCAATCGCTGGGCGCGGGGCACTGGTTCATTCTGCGCCAGCATATCCTGCCCAATGTCATGCTGTCGGTCATTGTCATGACCAGTTTTGCGATGGCAAACGCCATCATCTCGGAATCATCGCTCAGTTTTCTGGGCCTTGGGGTGCCACCAAGTATTCCAACCTGGGGCGGCATGTTGTCAGATGCACGCTCCTACATCTCCAGTGCGTGGTGGATGGCGCTGTTTCCGGGGCTGGCCATTTTCCTGACTGTGCTGGGGCTGAACCTGCTGGGGGACGCATTGCGCAACCAGTTCGACCCTAAATTGAAATCCCACTAACCAAAGGACGTATTCATGATCACACGCAGCCACACCGAAACCATGGACGGCGCACATCGCGCGCTTTTGTGCAAAAGCGGCAACTGGGTTCATATGACGGGCATCCAGCCACGCAATCTGGATGGGGACATCAAGGCGCAGGCGCAAGATGCGATCGACAAGCTGGACGAATTGCTGCGCGAGGCGGGGCTGACACAGGCCGACCTGTTCACAGTGACCATCTGGCTGAAGGATATGCGCTACTTTTCCGGTCTGAATTCCGTCTGGAACCAGTGGGTAGACCCCGCCAACCCGCCCGCCCGCACCTGTGTGTCCGGCGAATTGTATCGCCCCGATCTGTTGCTGGAAATCGTGGCCGTCGCCTACAAGGCCGAGGTGTAAGCATGAGCATTCAGAAAACAGGGCGTATCGACAGTTGGGGGCCGAAAATCTTTCTTGGGTCTGCGGCGGGCGATATTGCGTCGGTCTGCCTGACCGCGCCGGACAAGGCCGCCGATTTTACGGGGCAAAGCCGCGATATTCTGGGCGTGATCGACGATTTGCTGGAACAGATGGGCAGCGGGCGTGACCGGATCGTGCAGGTTCAGGTCTGGCTGGCCGATATGGGCGACTGGCCTGCCTTTGTGCCCGTCTGGAACGAATGGGTTGACCCCAACGCCCCCCCCGGCCTGTCGGTTGTGCGCATGGATGCGTCGCGCCGCGATTCCCTGCTGGAAATCCGCGCATGGGCCATGCGCACACCCGTTTCCGCCTGAAACCGCCCCAGAAAGGACCCACCATGCCCGCTGCAAACCCGCTGCTGACCCTAGAGGGGCTGAATGTCCATTTCGGCAATGCAGCCGCACCCGCTGTCAAGGATGTGTCACTGTCCCTGTTCGAGGGCGAGGTTCTGGCACTGGTGGGCGAATCCGGTTCGGGCAAGTCGGTGACGGTCAAATCCATCATGCGGCTGATCGACCATCAGGGCGGGCAGATCAGCGCGGGCCGCATCATGCTGCACCAGCCGCAAGGTGCGGCCCCGCTTGATCTGGCGCAACTGTCACAATCGCGCATGCGCGCCCTGCGCGGGGCGCGTATCGCGATGATCTTTCAAGACCCGATGACATCGCTGAACCCCGTCATGACCATCGGCGCACAACTGGAGGAGGCGATTCACCAGCACCAGCCGGACAAGACCGACACGGCCCGCGCCACCGCCATCGCAATGCTGGAAAAAGTGCGCCTGACCGACCCCGCGGGCCGTATGCGCCAGTATCCGCATGAATTGTCGGGCGGCATGCGCCAGCGTGTCATGATCGCCATGGCATTGGTCTGCCGCCCGCAAATCCTGATTGCGGATGAACCCACCACCGCGCTGGATGTGACGGTTCAGGCCGAAATTCTGGGTCTGATCCGCAGCTTGCAACAGGAAACCGGCATGTCGGTGTTGTTTATCACCCATGATATGGGTGTGGTGGCTGAAATTGCCGACCGTGTGGCGGTCATGCTGAACGGGCGCATTGTGGAACAAGGCCCTGTGCTGGACGTATTTGATGCGCCGGCCCATGATTACACGCGCAAATTGCTGGCGTCTGCGCCGAAATTCCGGCAGGCAGCAGCCCCCGCGACGCCCCCCACCCCAACCGCGCAAACCATTGCGCCTGTCTTGTCGGTCCGCCATCTGAGCACACAATTTCCGGTACGTTCCGTCTTCTTGCGCAGGCATATTGCCAATCTGCACGCGGTTGAGGATATTTCCTTCGATCTGCACCCGCGCGAAACCGTGGCGATTATCGGCGAAAGCGGGTGCGGCAAATCCACCCTTGCCAAATCCCTGCTGCGGCTGGTGCCCAGCAAGGAAGGGCGCGCATTTCTGGACGGGCAGGACCTGTTTACCCTGACGGGTGAAGAATTGCGCCATGCGCGGCGCAATATCCAGATGATCTTTCAAGACCCCTATGCCGCGCTGGACCCGCGCATGTCGGTACGCCAGATCCTGACCGAACCGTTGCGCATTCGCGGGCTGGGACAAACCGAACAGGGCAGCGATGCGGCGCTGCAAAATCTTGTCGCCAAGGTCGGCCTGCCGAACGGCACGCTGGACCGCTATCCGCACCAGTTTTCGGGCGGTCAGCGCCAGCGTATATGCATTGCCCGCGCGCTGGTGCTGCGCCCGAAAGTGCTGATCGCGGACGAACCTGTCTCGGCGCTGGATGTGGCCATTCAGGGCCAGATTCTGGACCTGCTGGAAGGGTTGAAACACTCCGAGGATATGGCGCTTTTGTTCATATCGCATGATATGGCGGTGGTCGAACGGGTCGCCGACCGCATTCTGGTCATGTATCGCGGCAATATTGTCGAACAGGGGCCAGCGCGCAGCGTTCTGGCCAACCCTGCCCACCCCTATACCAAACGCCTGCTGGAAGCGGTGCCTGTGTCCCACCCGGGCCAGCGGTTCATTCGCAATGCCGCATCTGCGGTTACGGCGGCACCGATTTACCCGCTGGGTATGGAACGGCCACTGGCGCAATGGCAGGATCTGGGCGCGGGTCATAAAATGCGTCTGGACGCGGGGCTGGTGTCCTGATCTGCAACGGTGGCGGGAAGCTGGCCGCGCAAGGCGCGACCAGCCCGCAGTTTACGCGCGCAATGTGCCGCCTGTGGCCTTTTGCACTTTTTCAACAATCTTGCGGCTGACCTGTTCAATCTCTTCCTCGGTCAGGGTCTTGTCGCTGGGTTGCATGCGCACCGTAATCGCAAGCGATTTCAGGCCCGTACCCAGTTGCGCATCGGCTTTTGGTCCTGCGAATTCGTCAAACACCTGCACGCCCGCAATCAGCGCCTTGTCGGCCCCAAGTGCTGCATTCACAACATTCAGCGCCTCGACATCCGCGGCGACCACAAAGGCGAAGTCACGGTCCACCGGCTGCAAGGTGCTGATATTCAGCGCCTGACGTGATGTTTTGCGCGCCTTCGGCAAGGGCGGGTTTTCCACCAGAACGGTGAAGCCCACGACCGGCCCCTTGATGTCAAACGCCTTCAGCACGCGGGGGTGCAATTCGCCAAACACCGCCAGCGGCAGTTTCGGCCCAAGCGAGATGACGCCCGCACGGCCCGGATGGAACCAGTCAGGCAATTTGCGGTGTATCTGGAATTTGGACGGCGCACCAATGGCTGACAGGACCGCTTCGGCATCCGCCTTGGCGTCATACAGGTCCACCGCGCGGCGGCTGCCGAACGGGTCACGCGGCGCAGTCGCGCCAACCAGAATGCCGGCGGCCTGAATATGCTGTTCGCCCGGTTCACCACCTGAAAAGGCAGGCCCCACTTCAAACAAGGCCAGATCCTGCGCCCCGCGCGCCTGATTGCGGCTGGCGGCCTGCAACAGCCCCGGCAGCAGGTCAGGGCGCATATGCGTCATTTCCGACGAAATCGGGTTTTCCAGCCGCACATCATCCGCACCACCGCCAAACAGCGCGGCGGCAGCGCCATCAATGAAACTGTAGGTCACGCATTCATTATACCCCAAGCCCGCCAGCATGCGGCGTGCGGCACGTTCGCGTGTTTGCAAAGGCGTCAGAATGGGGCGCGGCACGCCCGATTGCATGCGCGGCAAGGGCTTGCCTTCCAGCTTGGTCAGGGACGCGATGCGGGCAATTTCCTCGACCAGATCGGCCTCGCCCTGAATGTCGGGGCGCCAGCTGGGAACGAAGGCCTGATCCCCGTCCAGCCGGAAGCCCAGCGCGGTCAGTGTGGCGCGCTGCACATCTTCGGGAATGTCCATGCCAACCAGTGACCCAACGCGCGCCGCATCAAAACGGTAGGCGCGTGTCGTGTCGGGCACGGCCCCGTCAAGGGCAACATCGGACGGGGTGCCACCGCACAGGTCCAGCACCATTTTTGTGGCCAGTTCCAGCCCGTCCAGCGTGAAGGCAGGGTCAACCCCGCGTTCAAACCGATACCGCGCATCCGAATTGATTTTCAGCGCGCGACCGGTTGCCGCAATGGTGATGGGCGTCCAATAGGCCGATTCCAGAAACACATTCACTGTGTCCCCGGTGCAGCCGGAATGCTCGCCCCCCATGATGCCTGCAATGCTTTCAACACCGTTATCATCCGATATCAGCATATGGCCTGCAGCGGGTTTGTAGGTTTTCTCGTCCAGCGCCAGAATTTCCTCATCCCCGTTGGCGGGGTGAATGCGCAATCCGCCCTGCACCTTGTCGGCATCAAACACATGCAACGGGCGGTTCAGGTCAAAGGTGAAGAAATTGGTAATATCCACCAGCGCGGAAATGGGGCGCAGGCCAATCGCGCGCAGGCGCTTTTGCAGCCACGCAGGCGACGGGCCATTGCGGACCCCGCGAATGACGCGTCCGGCAAACAGCGGACAGCCCTTTTCCTTCAGCTCTGGCGCGATTGTCACGCTGACGGGGCTGGGAAACTGCCCCGCCACGGGTTCCACGACAAGCGGCTTCAGCGTGCCCAGACCACGCGCGGCCAGATCGCGCGCAATGCCGCGCACGCCCAGCGCATCGGGCCGGTTAGGGGTGATTGCAATGTCGATCACCGGATCATTCAGGCCCGCATAATCAATAAACCGCTGCCCAAGGGGCGCATCATCGGGCAAATCGATAATACCGTCATGCGCGTCAGACAGCATCAATTCGCGTTCGGAACACAGCATGCCATTGCTGGCCTGCCCGCGAATGACACCGGGTTTCAGGTCCACGCCTGTGCCGGGAACATGGGTGCCAACGGGCGCGAACACACCGCGCATGCCGGTGCGCGCATTGGGTGCGCCGCACACGACCTGCACTTCTTGCGATGGACCATCAGGCCCGTCCGGCCATGTTTCCACACGGCACAACCGCAGCCTGTCCGCATCAGGGTGCTGGACAGCTTCGATCACGCGGGCGATCCGAAACGCGCCAAGGGTTGCAGAGGGGTCGGACACGTCTTCGACTTCCAACCCCAGATCGGTCAGCGCATCGGTGATCTGATCCAGCGTAGCATCAGTTTCCAGATGGTCCGCCAGCCATGACAACGTGAATTTCATCAGTGTTTCCCAATTTTGCGTCCCAATACGGGCAGTATCGCGCCTTCAGGCCTCAGCGGTCGCGCGGATCGGTGCTGTCGCTGTCCTCGTCCTCATCGTCTGCATCATCCGGCAGGTTGAAGAAACTGTCAGCATCGCTGTAATCGGCGGGGCGCGCCTGATCTTCATCTTCCGATTTCAGATCGCTCATCGTGAAGTTTTCCAGACCGGCAATGCCAGCGGGCATTTTGGGTTCGGGGTCCATGTCAAGCGACTGTTCGGTAGATACCAGCTTGCGGCGTTCGTCGTCGGACATGATGCCGCCTTCCGCAGCGCGCTTGGCGGCAGATTTCTGCACCTCCTTGTCCAGTTCGGACTGGCGGCACAGGCCCAGCGCAACCGGATCGATGGGTTGCAGGTTGCTTATGTTCCAGTGCGTGCGTTCACGAATGGCCTGAATCGTGCTGTTGGTGGTCCCGACCAGGCGCCGGATCTGGGCATCGGCCAGTTCGGGATGGAATTTCACCAGCCACAAGATTGATGCGGGGCGGTCCTGCCGCTTGGACAGTGGCGTGTAGCGCGGCCCGCGGCGCTTTTCCTCGCCCTCGGCGGCGGGGTTATATTTCAGCTTCAGCTTGTAGCGGACATCATTTTCGCCGCGATCGATTTCGACCTGATCAAGCTGGTTATTGGCAACGGGGTCAAACCCTTTGACGCCACCTGCGACGTCACCATCGGCGATGCCCTGCACTTCCAACTCGTGCAGACCGCAGAAATCCGCGATCTGTTTGAAGCTCAGGGTCGTATTGTCCACCAGCCAGACGGCGGTTGCCTTGGGCATCAGCGGTTTCGACATGACATGCACTCCTGTCATTTGGCGCATCCGTCATGCGCACATAAATTCTTCCCGCCGGAAAATCGGCCGCAGGGCGGACCTGCTTATCCTCGATTTCGGGGAATGGGCGCGTTATAGCGTTACTTGGCTGCAAGGGAAAGTGAAAATGCGGGCTGTGTTCGGGGTTGTGATTCTGGGGCTGGTGCTGGCTGCCTATGCCATGCTGTCGCGCCCGCCTGCGGCCGGTGCGGATGACGGGTATTTCATTCTGGCCGTCAGCTGGACACCCAGCTGGTGCGCGCGCGAAGGGGATGCGCGCAATGACGACAGATGCGCGCGCGGGTCAGGCGCAGGATGGCTTGTCCATGGCCTGTGGCCACAAAACCCCGATGGCACATGGCCAGAGTTTTGTGACACCCCGCATGCCGCCCCTTCCCACGCGCAGACTGCGGAGATGGTGGACATCATGGGGTCATCGGGCCTTGCGTGGCATCAATGGCGCAAGCATGGCACATGCAGCGGGCTGAACGCTGACGGATATTTTGACGCCACGCGGCGGGCATTTGCCACATTCCGCCTCCCCGTGCAGGCAACGCAGGCCGACCGGCGCATAGAACCAGCCGGATTGACCGGCATGGTGCAACAGGACAACCCGAACATTGGCGATGACATGATTTTTGCAACCTGCCATTCAGGCAAGCTGCAAGAGTTGCGTATCTGCCTGAACCGCGATCTGGCCCCCCGCCCCTGCGATGCGCGCACATTGCAACGCGCCTGCAATGCCGCAACACTGACCCTGCCCGCCCTTCGCTAGAGCGTGTTGCGCAAAAGTGGGAACCGGTTTTGCGCATCAAGACATGCAGAAACAATGAACCAGAACCTGTTGCGTGAAGGCGACGGAACGCGACAAGCTCTAGAACCGCGTATCAGGGGCGCGGGGTGACCAGCCGTGACAGCGCCATGACCAGATCCTCGCGTCGCAGCGGTTTTGTCAGGCAGTCGTCAAAACCTGCGGCGCGGTAGGCCGCCACCTGATGGGACATTGCATTCGCAGTGAAGGCCAGTGCGGGCGTGCGGGGCAGCCCGCGTATGCTTTCTTCTGTGCGAATGGCATTCAACAATGTCACCCCGTCCATTCCCGGCATGGAAATATCAAGCACCAGCACATCGAACGCGCCCTGCTTGAAGCGTTCCAACGCCGATAATCCGTCATTCGTCATTGTGGCCTGCGCCCCGATCTGGCCCAGCATTATGCCCAGGATCATCTGGTTGGTGCGGTTGTCGTCGGCGACAAGAATTGACAGCGGCGGCAGCGCAATATCGGCTACGGGTTTACCCTCGGGGGCGGTGGATTGACGCTTTGCGCCAGTCTCCGTCTCATCTGCCACAGGCAAGGGCAGTTTGACGACGATCCTGGTGCCCTGCCCTTCGGTGCTGTCCAGATCAACCGTGCCATCCATCATCTCGACCAGCCGCTTGACGATCGACATGCCCAGCCCCGTGCCCCCGAACCGGCGCGAGATGGAACTGTCCGCCTGGGAAAACGGCGCGAATACGCGGTCCAACTGTGCCGGCGTCATGCCGATGCCGCTGTCCTCGACGCAAATCTGTATCATGGTGTCATCAAGTGCCGACAGCCAGACATTGACATAACCCTGCTGCGTGAACTTGACCGCGTTGCTGATAAGATTGTGCAAAATCTGGGTCAGGCGCTGCGGGTCCCCAAGGCGCGGGGCATCAATCGCATCCTCGATCCGAACGCTGAAGGACAGCCCCTTTTCCGCCGCGCGCAGGGTGTGCACCTCCTCGGTGCGGCGCGCCAGATCCGACAGCAGGAACGGAACCGCCTCCAGTTCCAGGGCGTCCGCTTCAATCTTGCTCATGTCCAGCAGGTCGTTGATGATACCCATCAACAAGGTTCCGGAATTGCGCAACACATTCAGCATTTGCACGCTGGTCTTATCGGTAATGGTTTCGGCCAGAATGTCGGAAATACCCAATATTCCATTCAGCGGCGTCCGGATTTCATGGCTCATTTTCGCCAGAAAGTTCGATTTCGCCACATTTGCGCGGCGCGCTTCATCCAGCGCGACAGCGCGCGCCTGCTCGGCCTTCACAAGCGCGGTCACATCGGTCACCGCATACACCACACGCGCATCCTGCCCGTCTGCGCCCGCGATTGGTGCGGCGTTGAACGACGAATAGCGCACCCCGTCGTCACAATGCAGCGCGACACGGTGGTTCTGCACCATACGTCCGGTCTTTTGCACAATGACAAAAGGTTCGTCCTCATTCCTGACGGGTTTGCCATCCAGATCTGTCAGCTTCCATTTCGGGCTGTTATACATCTCGCCCATCATGAAGTCGCGATCCACGCCCAGAACTGTCTCAGCGGCGTCATTGGCATAAATTATGCGCCCTTCGCTGGACAGAACCACAAAACCTGTCGCGCTGGTGCTGACAATGCCTTGCAGAAACGCACGCTCGCGCGCCAGCTCTTCTTGTGCGGCGCGCACTGCCAGAACCGAATCACGGCGCAGCAGAACAGAGGTCACCACATCCGCAAACGAGCGCAGCAAATAAATCTCGCTGGGGGAAAAGAAGCCCACACTTGACACACTGTCAAACCCGACCACGCCGAACAACTCGCCATCCGGCACCATCGGAACCAGCAGCATGGAGCGGATTCCCTGCGCCTCCAGAAACTGCCGCGTATCCGAGGTTTCGGGGTAGTCGCGCACATCTGAAATATTCGCCGCCTGCCCCTGATCCAGCAAATCGCGCACTGTGTGAAATTCGTCCATAGAAATGCCCTGAAGGGCATCTTTCATCGGCTCGACCCCGGCCGCGCACCATTCATGGGTATTGTCGGCGGTTTCGCCGTGGCGCACGAACACATAGGCGCGGTCGCGTCCGGTAAAGGCGCCGATACTGGCCAGTGCATCATCAATCGCATGGTCAATATCTTCGATATTGGTGCTGAGCAGGCGGTTGATCAAACCCACCACAAGGCCCTGAATATCATTCAGGCGCGCATCAGTGCCATCAGGTGTGATATCACCAGTCATGTCGCCCTGTTTCATACCCAGCCCAAGCCAGCGCCCCTGATCGGCCTTAACGATTTCGTCCATCTAAGCACTCGGGCAATATATTAAACACAATCACGGGGTTTGCATAGCACACTGGTTTTCTGTTTCAAATCAAACAGTGCCGGACAGGAACAGGAACATTGCGCGCAGGGTGCGAACAGGGGTTGCGCCGCCGCATGCCTTGGATATAACGCGCGCAATTTACACGGTGCAATGATGCGCTGTGTTATCTGCTGCGCGCGCCATGTCAGGGGTCCATCATGCCGAAAAGAACCGATATCCAGTCCATTATGATCATTGGTGCAGGCCCTATTGTGATCGGTCAGGCCTGCGAATTCGACTACTCCGGCGCACAAGCCTGCAAGGCGCTGCGCGAAGAAGGGTATCGGGTTATTCTGGTCAACTCCAACCCCGCCACCATTATGACAGACCCCGGCCTTGCGGATGCGACATATATCGAACCCATCACACCGGAAATCGTGGCCAAGATCATCGAAAAGGAACGCCCCGACGCGCTGCTGCCGACCATGGGCGGGCAAACAGGGCTGAACACATCGCTGGCACTGGCCGATATGGGGGTTCTGGAAAAATTCGGCGTCGAGATGATCGGCGCCAAGCGTGAAGCCATCGAAATGGCAGAAGACCGCAAGCTGTTTCGCGAAGCCATGGACCGGCTGGGCATTGAAAACCCGCGCGCGACGATTGTGGCTGCCCCCAAACTGCCGAACGGCAAATACGACATCAATGCAGGCGTGGCCGAGGCGATGGCCGCAATCGAATATGTGGGCCTTCCCGCGATTATCCGGCCGGCCTTCACGCTTGGGGGCACGGGCGGCGGTGTGGCCTATAACCGCGATGATTATGAACGCATCTGCCGGTCGGGGCTGGACGCGTCCCCCATGGCGCAAATTCTGGTCGATGAATCCCTGCTGGGCTGGAAGGAATACGAAATGGAAGTGGTCCGCGACCGTGCGGACAATGCCATTATTGTGTGTTCCATCGAAAACGTGGACCCGATGGGCGTGCATACCGGCGATTCCATCACCGTGGCCCCTGCGTTGACGCTGACCGACAAGGAATACCAGATCATGCGCAACGGCTCCATCGCGGTGCTGCGCGAAATCGGGGTCGAAACCGGCGGGTCCAACGTGCAATGGGCCATCAACCCCGCTGACGGGCGCATGGTGGTGATTGAAATGAACCCGCGCGTGTCGCGGTCATCCGCGCTGGCGTCCAAGGCAACGGGCTTCCCGATTGCGAAAATCGCGGCCAAACTTGCCGTGGGCTACACGTTGGACGAATTGGACAACGATATCACAAAAGTGACACCGGCATCGTTTGAACCGACCATAGATTATGTGGTTACCAAGATCCCAAGGTTCGCTTTTGAAAAGTTCCCCGGCTCCAAGCCCGAACTGACCACCGCCATGAAATCGGTGGGCGAGGCGATGGCGATTGGCCGCACCTTCCACGAGTCGATGCAAAAGGCGCTGGCCAGCATGGAAACCGGCCTGAGCGGGTTTGACGAAATCGCCATTCCCGGCGCGCCTGACAAGGCATCCGTCATCAAGGCCATTTCTGCACAGACACCCGACCGCATCCGCCTGATCGCACAGGCCATGCGCGAAGGGCTGACCGATGATGAAATTCAGGCCGCCACTGCGTTTGATCCGTGGTTTCTGGCCCGTATCCGTGAAATCATCGACGCCGAAGCGCAGATACGCGCGGGCGGGCTGCCGGTTACCGCAGACGGGCTGCGCGATCTGAAGATGTTGGGCTTCACCGATGCACGGCTTGCAACGCTGACCGGCCGCGACGAAGATCAGGTCCGCCGCGCGCGCCGCAATCTGGGCGTGAAAGCGGTGTTCAAACGCATCGACACCTGCGCCGCTGAATTCGAGGCCCAGACCCCCTATATGTATTCGACCTATGAAACGCCGGTGATGGGGGACGCGGAATGCGAAGCGCGCCCGTCCGACCGCAAGAAGGTTGTCATTCTGGGGGGTGGTCCCAACCGGATCGGGCAAGGGATCGAATTCGACTATTGCTGCTGCCATGCCTGTTTTGCGCTGACCGATGCGGGCTATGAAACGATCATGATCAACTGCAACCCCGAAACCGTGTCCACCGATTATGACACCTCGGACAGGTTGTATTTTGAACCGCTGACGCTGGAACATGTTCTGGAAATCCTGCGGGTGGAACAGGAAAACGGCACACTGCACGGCGTGATCGTGCAGTTTGGCGGACAAACCCCGCTGAAACTGGCCAATGCGCTGCAAGAAGAAGGCATTCCCATCCTTGGCACCAGCCCCGACGCCATTGATCTGGCCGAGGACCGCGAGCGTTTTCAGGCACTTCTGAACAAACTGGGGTTGAAACAGCCGGTCAACGGCATCGCCTCCAGTCGCGATCAGGCATTCGAGATTGCGGCCAAGGTCGGCTACCCGCTGGTGATCCGCCCGTCCTATGTGCTGGGCGGGCGCGCCATGGAAATCGTGCGCGATGACGCGCATCTGGAACGCTACATTCGTGACGCGGTGCAGGTGTCGGGCAAGAACCCCGTGCTTCTGGACAGCTATCTTATTGGCGCGGTCGAGGTGGATGTGGACGCATTGTGCGACGGGCAGTCCGTACATGTCGCGGGCATCATGCAACATATCGAGGAAGCGGGCGTCCATTCCGGCGACAGCGCCTGTTCGCTGCCGCCCTATTCCCTGTCACAAGACATCATCGACGAATTGCACAAGCAGACCGAAGCGATGGCGCGCGGGCTGAATGTTGTGGGCCTGATGAATGTGCAATTCGCCATCAAGGATGATGTGATCTATGTGCTGGAAGTGAACCCGCGCGCCAGCCGCACGGTTCCTTTCGTCGCCAAATCCACCGACAGTGCGATCGCATCGATTGCCGCGCGCCTGATGGCGGGGGAACCGCTGTCGAACTTCCCGCTGCGCGCGCCGCTGGATGGCGATGTCAAACCCTCGGAACCGCTGCCCATGGGGGACCCGCTGACACTGGCAGACCCGCAAACGCCGTGGTTCTCGGTCAAGGAAGCCGTGCTTCCATTTGCCCGTTTTCCTGGGGTTGATACCCTGCTGGGGCCGGAAATGCGTTCCACCGGAGAGGTGATGGGCTGGGCCCGCAACTTCGCGCGTGCCTTCTACAAGGCACAGCTGGGCGCAGGCGTGACATTGCCCGAAAGCGGCAAGGTCTTTGTCTCGATCAAGGATTACGACAAGGGACCAATGATACTGGAAACTGCGCAATCGCTGATTGAACTGGGCTTCCAGATTGTTGCGACACGCGGCACCGCCGACTGGCTGCAACAACAGGGCGTGGCCTGTGACGTCGTGAACAAGGTGTATGAGGGGCGGCCCAATATTGTCGATCTGCTGAAAAGCGGCGAGATTGTCATGCTGCTGAACACCACCGAAGGTGCGCAAGCGGTGGAAGACAGCCGCGAAATCCGGTCCGTCGCGCTGTATAACAAGATCCCCTATTTCACCACAGCGGCAGGCAGTCACGCGGCGGTTCTGGCCATCAAGGCCCGCGAAGAAGGCGAAATTGGCGTGCGCGCCCTGCAACACTGACCTTGGGTCGGGGGCGGGCGTAATGTCTGCCCCCGACCGACAGGGCCTGCCAAGTCGTAGTATTGCACATCTTTAACCAAAAAATGGCCATGTTTTCGGTGTGAACTGTATGTGGGTCCGAACCGGCGCCCCCCCCCTTTCGGGCTTATGGGGTGTGACGGGGCGCGGGCGGAATGCATGATCAGGGTGGTCGGACCTGCGCGACCAGACACGCCGAAACGGGAAACGCATGATATTTGCGGTAGGTCAGGACAAAATACACGTCACCGGCGCATCGCGCGCGGAATTTCTTGCGCGCTTCGGCCAGATGCTGCGCGACAGGTCCGGCGTGGCGGTTGCGACCATCAATCTGGACCACCTTGTCAAACTACACGAAGACCCGCAGTTCCGCGCGGCCTATGGCGCGCATGATGTCATCGTGGCAGACGGAAACCCCATTGTGTGGCTGTCCCGTCTTGCCGGACGGCCCGTCGCGCTTATGCCCGGATCGGACCTGATTGACCCTGTATGCGCATTGGCTGCAGAACTTGGGGTTGCGGTCGCGTTTATCGGGTCCACCCAGCCCGTGCTGGACAAGGCGGCCGCGCATTTGCAATCACGCCACCCGAAATTGAAGATCGCGGCCAGACTGGCCCCGCCAATGGGGTTTGACCCCGACAGCCCGCAAGCTGCTGCACTACTTCGGCAGGCGCAGGCCAGCGGCGCGCAACTGTGCCTGCTGGCCCTTGGCGCGCCCAAACAGGAACGTCTTGCCATTGTCGGGCGCCGCCTGTGCCCGCAGATGGGCTTCTTGTCCATTGGCGCGGGCCTCGATTTTCTGGCGGGCACCCAGAAACGCGCACCGCGACTTGTGCGTCTATTCGCCATGGAATGGCTGTGGCGGATGCTGGGCAACCCAAGGCGGTTGGCATGGCGATATCTGAAATGTGCAATCATTCTGCCCCGACATGCCCTGAATGCACTACTTTTTCGACGGGCAGATCGCAAAACTTAAACCCTAACCCTGCGTGATCTTGCCAAGCCGTGCCGGATACATGCATCATGGGCCGGTATTCCGCCCGCCACACACAGAGGCGCAGAACCTTCGATGATGCCAACTTACAAATACGCGCTGATCCTGACCGCGGCACTTGTGGCCCTGTTGGGGCTGGCACTTTGGCATATGTTCAGCGACCCGCGTCCACTATCCGCAGATGATCGTGCAGCGCTTTACGCCCGCCCCCTTGCCGCACCGCAATCCAGCCAGACGGTTTACCATCTTGGGCATAGCCTGGTGGGCCATGACGTGCCCGCCTTCATTGCGCAGTTGGCGGCATCAGCAGGTTTTCCGGACCATCACTATAACAGTCAGCTGGGTTGGGGCACCAGCCTGCGCGAGCATTGGGACCCCGCGCATCCGGTCAACGGGTTTGAAGACATGAACGCCACACAAGCATGGCGCGACCCGCATGAGGCCCTGGCATCGGGTGCGTATGACAGCTTCATCATGACCGAGATGGTAGAGTTGAACGACGCCATCCGCTGGCACGCCTCCGCGCGCCATGCCGCGCTATGGGCGGCGAAGGCCCGCGCGGGCAGGCCCGATATCCGCATTTACATGTATGAATCATGGCCGCATCTGACCACATTGCAGGACTGGTTGGACCGGCTGGACACTGACCCTGAAACCCTGTGGGAAGGCACCATTCTGGCGCAGGCCATGGCGCAGCCTGATACTGGCGTCATCCATGTCATTCCCGTAGGCCGCGTCATGGCCGCGCTGACGCGCGCTGTCGCAGCACAAGGCGGGGTTGCAGGCATGGCAGACCACACCGACCTGTTCGCTCGCACCCCAAGCGGTGATCTGGACCCGATCCATCTGAATGATCTGGGGAATTATCTGGTCGCGCTGACCCATTTTGCGGTGTTGTACCATCACGACCCGCGCGGCATGCCCCGCGAATTGCGGCGCGCCGATGGCAACGCGGCAAACGCCCCGCCTGCGGAGTTGGCCAGATTGATGCAAGACAGCGTCTGGTCTGTCATCCGGTCCCTGCCGGTAACGGGGCTGGGCATGCCGCAAGGCGCCACCTTGCAATGACGCCGCATGTTTCAGTCATCATTCCTGCCAGCAATGAAGGGCAGTATATCGGCCCCTGCCTAAGCGCTGTTCTGGCCTCAGGCCCGCTGCCGCACCACCTTGTCGACGTGCTGGTTGTCGCGAATGGCTGCAAGGATGACACTGTCGCCGTGGCACGCAGCTTTCGCGATATGGCCGCGCAACGAGGTTGGTCCTTGCGCGTTCTGGATTTGCCCGAGGGCAACAAGATCAATGCCTTGAACACAGGCGAAGGGCATGCAAACGGTGATTTGCGTATCTATCTGGATGCGGATGTGGTTGTCAGTCCGGATGTGCTGCCGGAACTGGTTGATGTGCTGGCGACCGATCAGGCGCGCTATGGGGCGGCAACACCGCGCATCCCTGCGCCCGAAAGCTGGGTCACGGCGCGGTATGCGCGCTTCTGGCAACGCCTGCCCTTCGCGCGCTCGAACGCAGCGGGGTTCGGCCTTTTTGCTATCAATGCAGCGGGGCGCGCGCGGTGGGGCCGGTTTCCCGATATCATATCGGACGATACGTTCGTCAGGCTGCAATTTGCACCGCGCGAACGTGTGCAGGTGGGCGCAACCTATGACTGGCCCATGGCCGAAGGTCTGGCAAGACTGGTCCGCGTGCGCCGCAGGCAGGATCAGGGTATTGCGCAACTGGCCACCCTGTTCCCCGACCTGATGCGGAATGACGACAAGGCGCGCCCCGATATCAGGGCCTTGCTGAAAACCGATCCGGTGGGGTTTTGCGTTTATGCGGCGGTCTCGGGGCTTGTGCGGCTGACCCGCAGGCGTGACGCCACCAGTTGGGCGCGCGGGCGCTGAAGGGCGCAGGGGCATGAATGGCGTGGCAGGGCAAATACTGGCCTGAAGCTGCCCTTCGCACTTGGATAAAGCCCGCGCCATCGG
>NZ_JBHYFM010000019.1:0-51156 GCF_051859525.1 Roseinatronobacter sp.
AGCGGCGCGACCAATGTAGCGGGCTTGAAGATCGGCGTTGGTGGGCTTGCCGCCCCATGGCCGGAACTGCGCAGGCCACGAAGACCTATGCCCGCTTCAAACAGGCCGTTGGGCGGCAACAAGCATTCTGCCAAAAGCGCTGCTGCACAGATCACAGATACCGATACATGTAGGTCGTCGCATGCCGTCTCGTGCCGTCCGGATTATAGGCAAAGTCCGGTATCTGGCCCGCTGCCTGGAAACCGATACCGCGATAAAGCGCCTCGGAGACATCCCCTGTGCGCGTGTCCAGCGTAACAAGGGTCTTGCCAGTCTGTTTTGCCGCGCCCAAGGCCGTGTTCATAAGCGCTGTGCCCAGACCGCGGCGCCGGCCATCCGGGTGAACAATCATTTTGGAGATTTCGGCACGATGCAGTTGATTGGGCGGCATACCAATGACCAGTTGAACCGTGCCAATCAATCGCCCGCCGACAAACGCAGCGAACAGCCGCCTGCTGCCAGTCTCGACAGCGGATCTGACATCATGCAGCCAGAAACGCTCTGCTTCGGTTTTGGTAACCTGTGCCATGAAGCTTATTGCGGCGCCGTCTGCAACACTGTCCATCAACACGCGACAGAGATCGTCGATGTGGTGCTCGATTTCGGCGGCAGTGATATCCGTGATCCGGTGGGGAAGCTGGGTCATGAGAGTGCAATCACATATCTGCAGGGGGAGGTTGATGTTCTGAAAATCGTCTCGCCGAACAGGATGTATCTGAGGCAGTCTCCCGCCCCTAGGTCGTGGGCATTGCCTTCGACCGTGATTTCCATCTGCCCCGAGAGGACGTAAACGTGGTGTTCCTGACCCGGGATCGCGGGCGCCGCATAGGAGATCAGTTGTCCCGCGCCCAACTCCCCTTCGATCAACTCGATGGACAGTTGGCCGTTCGGGGGCGACACGCTGCGGCGCAGGAAATCATGACCGGCATCGCGCCAGACGCTTTGCTCCCCGCGCCTCGACACGGGTTGAAAACTCTGCTCAAGCGGTGACAGAAGTTGAGAGATCGGAAGCGCATAGACCGTAGCAAGCCGCCCCAGCGTTTCAGCCGTAGGGCTTACTTCGGCGTTCTCAATTCTTGAAAGCGTCGCCCTGCTCAGCCCGCTGCGCTGTGCGAGAACGGCCAGTGTCATGTTCTGCGCCTCGCGCAGGCCGCGCAGGTGACTGGCCAGTCTTGAACTGTCGGAAGCGTGCATGATTCCCATATATGATGTGTTATCCCGAATGTGGGAGTTTCGTCAACTGACAATACGGGTTGTTCCTTGGCGCTGCCGATATCCTTTTTGTCCATTTGATGGCCTGCGTAACTGCAACCGAGTTATCCACCGCGCGCTATTCTGTAAGGGGATCAAGGATCGCGGGGACAAACCCTGTCGATACCCTTCGGATACAGCGCCGTCCGAACTGGCGGACGCGGCAACCACGCGGACGATATCCTATCGTGGTATTGGGGGCCGGTTGTTTCTTGGACTGCCCGTCAATATGCTGGCACAAGCATTCCACCGAGCGGATAATCGCACAATCATGACGCAAAACGACCATATCGCCATTGTCGGCGCGGGAATAGGAGGGCTGGCCGCTGCCGCTGCATTGGCGCAGGCGGGGTATCGGATCGTGATTTATGATCAGTTCGATCAGGCCCGTCCGGTGGGGTCAGGTCTGGTTATCCAGCCGGTAGGCCTGACGGTATTGCGACACATCGGGGCGGGGGATGCGGCCCTTGCTTTGGGGACGCGCATTCATCGTATGCTGGGCCATGAAGCGCGTGGCGGTCACCGTGTTCTGGATGTGCAGTACGACAGACCCGGCGGCGCGCGCTTCGGTCTGGGTATTCATCGCGCTGCCCTTTTTCAGGTTCTGCTCGATGCTGCGATTAACGCGGGTGCGGAACTTGTCACCGGGCACAGGGTGACAGGGCAGCAGAATCGAAAACTGTCATTCAGCGGGCGACAGGATGCAGGGCCATTCCGGATGATTATTGACGCCAGTGGTGCGTCCTCGCCCCTGTCGCAGATGCGCGCCAGACCCTTGGGTTATGGCGCGCTTTGGGCAACGGTTGACTGGCCGGAAACCGGTCTGCCCGGCGACGAGCTGCGCCAGATCTATCGCAAGGCGTCACATATGCTGGGTGTATTGCCGGTCGGCACCTTGCCAGGCAGCATTACGCAAAAGGCAGCGATTTTCTGGTCATTGCCGGCCTCCTCGTATCAGGACTGGTGCCATCGCGGTATCGCGCAATGGCAAACCGAGGCAACGGCACTTTGGCCGGACTACGCAGCATTCGCACAACAGGTTACAACGCCGGACCACATGACCATGGCGCGCTACAGCCATGGCACGCTGCGCAAGCCCTGGGGGGATGGTGTGGTCCATATCGGGGACAGCGCCCACCGTGCCAGCCCGCAACTGGGACAGGGGGCCAATATGGCGCTACTGGACGCTTGGGCATTGGCCACCGCATTGCAAGAGGCGGGCGGCAATGATGATCGCGCAATGAAGCTATACGCCAGCGCCAGACGCTGGCATGTGCGCGTCTATCAGGCCATGAGCTGGGCGTTCACGCCACAATACCAATCGGACAGTCAAATGCTTCCGCTGCTGCGTGACCGGCTTTTCTTCCCGATGTCACTGGTGCCCCCAATCCCCGCCATCCTGAGCCGTCTGGTCTGCGGCGATCTTCTGCCCCCCTGCGGCTTAAGGCAGGGGCGCGATTGACACAGCAAAGCCAGTTCACAAACGCGCAGCCCAGATGGAGCGTTTGAAACCCTTTTCCCCAAGTGCCGTGGCAAGCCTCGCGTTGATGGCTGGCGCGTTCTCAGTGGCATAATCTTCATCAATCGCAATGGGTTGTGGCGGTGCGATGCGCAGCTTCCAAGGAATAAGGGGCACACAAGGCCTTATACAACCGTTGGAAACGGTTAAGTGATTTGGGCGTGTTCGCCCAAATCATGGCGGGTCTGGCCGCTGAAGGCACGGAAACCAAAACGATCATGATCGACACCACCAGAACTCAGCCGCTATCGCCCATCGGAAAATACGATCCCATATGCAACTGTAGTACTAGCTTCCTAGCCCGGACTTTGGTAGCAGGCGCCGGAAATCTGTGCCCAGCAGTAGGTCGCGAAATGTGCGTGCCGATGGGGAAAGCGTACGTCCGGCCAGATATGCAAGCCCAATGCGCCGGAACATCGTCGGGCGTTCAAGTGGGCGCACGACCAACCCCTTCGCGCCAAGAACAGGTAAAGTTAGCGACGGAAGCGCGGTCACACCAAGGGCTTCAGCGACGAGCGCGCCCGCTGTCGCAAGATGGGATACCTCAAAGCGTGGTCGTAGGGTCAGACCCTCATGGGCCATCGCAGAGTCTATAAGCGCGCGGACACTTGTGCCGGGCGACATTGCGATGAACGGCATAGAGACCAGCTCTTCCCATGTGTAGCTTCTGGGTTCGTCAAGCGGTCCACCGGCCCAGGCGACCGCCATGAACGGCTCCTCGAATAATGGTTTGAAAGCAAGCCGGTCAGAGGCCGCGACAGCGCCCGCCGTAAAGCCAAGATCGGCGCGCCGTTCGAGTAGTGCCGCAACAACACCATCCGAGAGTGCATCGAAAATGCGGACGTCAACATCGGGCCGGTCTGCAGCAAAGCGCGCGATGATTGGCGGCAATAATCCGGCGGTCACGGATGGCAACCCTGCAAGCGTCAGTTGCCCGCGGCGCGCTGCCAGAAAAACGTCGAATTCGTCCAGCGCGGTTTCGGTTTCCGCAAGAATTCGCCCGCCCAGTTCCAGCAGTCTGTGGCCTTGCGGTGTCAATTCCACATTGCGTGTGTCGCGGTCAAACAACCGCACATCCAGTTTATCTTCTATCCGGGCGATCAACCGGCTTAGGGCCGAACTGGACAGGCCAACGGCCTCGGCGGCACCACGGAAGTTCTTAAACTCTGCCAGCCGGACAAAAGCCTGAAGTTCAAACAGATCTAGATTGATGCGTTTCATGCACTGAATAATGATATACTTTCACTTCTATCACCAGTTCAAAATCTGCATGATCTGTGCCACGGCCTTTGGGAGGAGGCAGGCGATAAACCGGGGAGGGAGGCCCCGTAGTCGCATTTCCCTTGAACCTGATTGCAAACGGACCCTGAATTCCCAACGCCGAAATTCCCGTGGTGCAGCGCAGTCGCGCAGCATGAATATATTTCTATGACAGCAACCCAGGAGTGCTTCATGTCCATTCGCAATATTCTTCTTGGCGGTGCCGCCGTCTTCGCTTTGACCTTGCCGACACAGGCGTCCGAAAGGCTTTTGATAGGGTCCACTTCGGCATCATCCAGCCATTATGGCTATTTTGTTGCCGTCGCCCAGCTTGTGAACGAGCGCGTCACAGATGTGGAAACATCGGTTGTTGAAACTGGCGCAACCCTCGACAACTTGCGCCGCATTCAGCGCGGTCAGGTTGATCTGGGCCTTGTCACCACCAATGTTGCGCATCACGCGCTTGCAGGTACGAACGAGTTTGACGGGCAACCTGTCGAAACCCAGCTGCTGTGGGTCTACACTGCTGCGCCGCAAAATGTGGTTGTGCGGCAGGATGCGGGGGTTTCCAGCATGGCAGACCTGAAAGGAACGCGATTCAATCCCGGAATACGCGGTTCGGCAACCGAGCAGACATCCGAGGCGGTTTTTGAAGCGCTTGGAATTGCGCCAGCGCATGTGCGTGGGTCCACCACGGATGTGGTGGATATGATCAAGGACAATCGCGTGATTGGCTATGTGAAATCCGGCGCGGGCACACGGCTTGACGCCTCAACACTTGATATCGCGACATTCACCCCGATCACAGTGCTTAGCCTGACCGAAGAACAACAGCAGATCCTGCGCGCCGAAATGCCGGACATTTCTGTTGTCGATATCCCGGCAAGCCCGGATGATGGCATGCCTGCCTATACAACATGGAGTTTCGGGGTGGGCGTCGCGGCCAGCCCCGACCTGAGCGAGGAAACAGCGTATCAGATTGTCAGCACGATCATGGAAGATGAAACCGCACAAGCCAATGCAATGGCAGAATTGCGCGGCGTGAACCTTGCTGATCTGACAATGACATATGGGACAATCCCGTTGCACCCGGGTGCATATCGCTGGTTTAGCGAGCAGGGCATAGATGTTCCCGCGCATTTGATGCCAGCGTCAGCGAATTAAGCAATGCCGGGCAAGGACCATGGAAGGGATAGTCATGCGTGAAGCGCTCTCCAAGGGCCTTGCCCTGATCATTGGCTTTTTCGTTTTTTATACTGCCGCCACCGGACCATTCGAAAGCCTGATCCAGCGCGCTTTGTTTATCGGGCTTGTTGTCGCGCTTGGTTTGACGATTTACCCGCTGGGCGCGGGCAAATCCTGGCGGCCAATCGGGCTTGTTGTCGACCTGACGCTTGCCTGCGTCACCATTGCTGCCTGCGGCTATATTGTCGTGAACTATGATGCAATAATGACATCCTTGCCATGGGCCACCATGGCCGACAAAGTCCTTACCCTGGGTCTGGTGGTGACCTTGCTGGAAATTGGCCGGCGCGCTGTCGGGCTTATCTTTCCAATCCTTGTGCTGACTCGACTTGCTTATGCGTTGCTGGGTCATCACTTGCCCGGCGCGCTGGGGCATCGGGGTTTTGACGCGGATTTCGTAACCGAAACCATCTTTCTAGGCGATCTCGGGGTTTGGGGCATGTTGGTTGGTATCGCGTCAACTGTCATCGCCGCGTTTGTTCTGTTCGGGACGCTGCTTTTGCACACCGGCGGAGGACAGGCTTTCATGGATCTTGCCATGCGCCTTGGGGGCAAAAGCCCCGGTGGCGCGGCAAAGATCGCCACAATCTCATCGGGGTTGTTCGGTATGGTTAGTGGCAGTGCCGTTGCGAATGTCGCCACGACCGGGAACTTCACGATTCCGATGATGAAACGACTGGGCTACCCTCGGCCCTTTTCCGCCGCAGTAGAGGCCGTGGCCTCTACCGGGGGGCAGATCGCGCCGCCCATCATGGGGGCCGCTGCGTTCGTGATGGCCGAAATTCTTGGCGTAAGCTATGTTACGGTGATGGTTGCTGCAATTCTGCCAGCGGCACTGTTCTATGTATCTGTTTTTGTAACCGTTCATATTACTGCTATTCGCCGCGGTCTGCAGATCGTGCCCGAAAATGAACTACCTTCCTGGCGCGAGATCGTTGCGCCCAGACGCGTGCTGCCGATCATTGCCGCGCTTGGCCTTCTGTTCACCGGCATTTTCCTTGGAAGATCCATCGCCACAGCGGCGTTCTGGGGCATCATGGGGCTGTTGATTGCCTTTGTTTTAACGCGGGCGGGGCAAATTCCATGGCGTGACATGGCAGCGCGTGTTCTTGACGGGTTCGGGGATGCGGGGCGCGGGCTGGTTATCATCGGTGTGCTTCTGGCGGGTGCCCAGATCCTTGTATCCATGATCAACCTGACGGGCATTGGTGTTACACTAAGCTCCATGATCGTCAGCCTTGCGGGGGATCGCACCTTCTTTGTGGCGCTGATTGTGGCGGGTGTGTGCCTGATTATGGGGATGGGTCTGCCGACAACCGCGGCCTATGTTCTGGTCGCAGCAGTTCTTGCGCCTGCCATGACCGCGGTGGGTGTGGACCCGTTGGCGGCGCATATGTTCGTGTTCTATTTCGCAACACTGTCCGTCATTACGCCACCTGTTTGCGTAGCTGTTTTTGTGGGTGCAGGCATTGCCGGGACAAACTGGCTGCCAGCCGCCATCGAGGCGGTGCGCCTTGCGGCGGTCGTGTATATCGTGCCCTTTATGATCTTGCTATATCCGGGCATGGTCGGCCAGGGCGGAGCCTTGGCCATTGCAGAAGCCGCCATGTCCGGCCTTGTGCTGGTGCTTGCGATCCCCGGTTTGCTGAGTGGCCAGCCGCTTTTCGGAAACCGGTTCGCTGATGCGCTGGTCTATCTAATGGCGGTGACGCTTGCGATTGTGCCGCATTGGATTGGCCCGCCCCTTGCGCTTGGGGTGCTCGCCTTGGGCTTCTGGCAGCGCCATGTTCACCTTAGAAAACGTCAGATCACCAGTGCGCAGGAAGGTTAATATTATGAAAACTGTCCGAATTGGCACGGGCGCTGGCTTTTCCGGGGACCGGATTGAACCGGCTGTTGACCTGGCAGAAAAAGGCGATCTGGACTTTCTTGTTTTCGAATGTCTTGCCGAACGCACAATTGCACTTGCCCAACAGGCGCTACTGCGTGATCCAAATGCCGGTTACGACCCCATGCTGGTTGCACGGATGCGCGCGGTTTTGCCCGCCTGCCATGCACGGGGGGTGCGGATTGTAACCAATATGGGCGCGGCCAACCCTTTTGCCGCGGCCGACGCCGTGCGCGCAGTGCTGCGTGAACTTGGCCTTCACGGTATGCGTGTCGCGGCCGTAAGCGGGGATGATGTGCTGGCAGAAGTCAAATCAGGGAATTACCGGATTGATGAGACGGGACAACCAGTGTCCGCGCTTGGAAGCAAGCTGATTTCGGCAAATGCCTATCTTGGTGCTGGCCCGATTGCGCTGGCCCTCGATCGTGGCGCCCATATCGTAATTACCGGCCGTGCCGCAGATCCTGCGCTTTTCCTCGGTCCGCTTGTGCACGCGTTCGGGTGGGCCATGGACGACTGGGGCCGCCTTGGGCGTGGAACGGTTGTTGGCCATCTTTTGGAATGCGCTGGCCAGATCACAGGCGGCTATTTCGCAGACCCCGGCTATAAGGACATTCCAGATCTGGCGCGCCTTGGTTTCCCGATAGGAGAGGTTGACGAGGACGGAAATGTGACAGTGACCAAACTGCCCGGGACAGGGGGGGCGGTTACCCCGGCCACTGTAAAAGAACAGCTTTTGTATGAAATCCATGATCCGCGCCGATACATCCAGCCCGATGTGATCGCGGATTTTTCCGGCGTCAGGATTGAAGAAACAGGTCCGGATAAGGTCCGTGTCACGGGGGGGGATGGCTGTGCAAAAACCGGGCTTCTGAAGGTGTCGGTGGGATATATCGACTCCTATATCGGCGAAGGGCAGATTTCCTATGCGGGACCGGGCGCGATGGAGCGGGGGCGTCTGGCCATCGAAATCGTGGCAGAGCGTCTGAAAATCACGGGTGTCCCCTGCGCTGAAACCCGTGGCGAACTGATCGGTGTGGATTCCATCCTTGGTGCACGACTTTCGGGGAATTGCTCTGCCCCCAGAGAGGTGCGTGTGCGCTTTGTCGGCCGGACAGATCGCCGCGAAGATGCCGCGCGTGTCGGAAATGAAGTGGAATCGCTTTATCTTAACGGACCGGCTGGCGGCGGGGGTGCTGCGAAATCCACGCGGGAAATTGTCGGCATTGTGTCGACACTTGTGCCGGAAAACCGGGTAAGCCCAAGCATTCACATTCAGGAGACTTGACATGCGCTTGCGTGAAATTGCCCATTCCCGCACCGGTGATAAAGGCGATACGTCCAATATTTCTGTCATCGCATTTGATCAGAACGATTTTGCGCTGATTGCCCGCGAAGTGACCGCAGATCGTGTCAACGAGCATTTCAAAGGTTTGGTGACTGGCGAGGTGCTGCGCTACGAGTTGCCCCAATTAGGGGCATTGAATTTCGTTATGCGCGGCGCCTTGCGCGGGGGGGTGACCCGATCCCTGGCCTTGGATGCCCACGGCAAATGCCTAGGCTCCGCAATCCTGGACCTGGAAGTGTATGACACAACCGCAGAACATCTGGCCGGATAGATCCCAAAGGTATGTGAAGCCCCCCTCGGCATGACTTGGCCCCCAAATCCGGCAAACGCTATTGGCTGCGCAGCGCATGGCACGCTTGATCTGGGCGCCTATTGTCAGGTCACGAAGAACAGCTACTGCGTGCCTTTGGACGCCTGAATCCGGTAGGCCATTTGTGCGCGCGATAACCCAAGCAAGCGGGCTGCGGCGGCGACATTACCGCCTGACGCATGAAGGGCGCCGTGCAGGATGCTTGCACTCAGGCTGTCGAAGGTCACGTCACCTTTCGTGAAGGCCGGTTGCAACATTGACCAGAACATGTCGCTTTCAGGTGTTGGTGCATCAAGTGGCGCATCGCTCAACGCGAGGCGTAGATCCGAAGCACTAAGCAATTCAGGCTGTTCCGCCAGCAAAGCCGCGCGCGACAGCAGGCAGCGCAACTCGGTCAATCCCGCGCGGAAATGGATCGAGGCCAATAGCGTTGCGGCATCGTCGCTCAGGCGGGTTGGCCCCTGAATTGCCAGCAATTTTTCTGCCAGTCGGGGCACATCTTCCTTGCGGGTATTCAGGTCAGGCAAGCAGACTGGAAACACCGACAATTCATAGGCGAGCTCTGGAAGAAACCGCATGTCTGAAAGCAGTGCATCCGGCGGTCTGGTTGACAGCGTCACAACCAACGGCGTGTGCCCTCGGTCCTGCATCAGCAGATCAAGCAACGCGTATTGCCGGTCAATGGGCAGCTTTTCGATATCTGCGATGACGACCCCCTGAGATTGCGCCTGACTTTGTTCGGGTGTCTGGCGCAGCGCAGCAAGTCGCGCGGTCAGGTCGGGCGCTTCCGCATGGATTATCTGAAACGTGCTTTCCGGATAGCGTTGGTGATAAAGCCAGCGTGCCGCAAGCCTGCAACCGGCCCCCACAGGGCCGCATATCAGTGCAGGTAACTTGTTGGCCGCAACTTTCTTCAGTCGCTCATGGACCGGAGACAGAACAAGAGATGTCAGGTCATCATGCGGTTGTGGCTGGGTTTTCCGTTTTGCGGATGAACCGATACCCCAAGGCGTGCCCTGCGGGCCAATGACCTCCCTAAGAAAAAACTGGACAAAAGGATCATCAGGGCCCCAGCCATCCACCGTTTTGCCAACGACACGGCAACTTTTGTGCCCTGTGGCCGAGCAGCTTAATTCCTTGTAGATAACGAGCCTGCGGAAGAACACGCTTGCGTAGCCTGATGCATACCCCGTTTGCAACCAGCATACAGGTTTTGTCGCGCGCCCGTGGCGGCGTTGATAGTTGCTTGCCTCGACGGATTCATGCCATAGGAAATCGCCCGTAAAGCGGTCGGAGTCGAAGTCGAAATCATTCGAGATCGTCTCGACCTTGACAGTCCCGGTAACCATGTGCAGCCGTGTGCCTGCCGTGAACGCATCCCCCGGGTCAAGCGTTGGCCAGGACTGCCGGATGAATTCCGCATCCTCGCGCCCGCTGCGGAACCCAAGACGCAGCATCAGGACCATGGCATCATGTTCATTATAGCGTCGCATCAGCTGATCGCGCAGATCATCGAAAAAGCTCGCGCGGGTAAGCAGCATGCGTTCCCCCTTCAGGGAGATGGTGCCTTGAGCCGGGTTGAATTCCAGTAGGTCCAGCAAATCGCGCAGGGTCGGACGACCGCCGCGAGTAAGGAGCTCATTCTGGCTTTTGTCTGTATACATGATACCGGTTTATCAAATGGTGAATCTTATTTCATCATTTAATAACGCGGCAATGCAGCAGAACCAGTGCTGAAAACGCCATGATTGTGCAGACTATTCCTGCGAATCCCATACAAACACCCGAATATGAATGACAATTACCCGCTGCGAACGCATTGCCGCAGTGCAGCTTAATTTTTTCCGGTTGACGGAACTTCTGGCCCGCCTGTTGGATGGATAAGCCAACCCGACAGGTCAAGGGAGGACCAGATGACCACGAAAAAGCTGATTACAAAACTGCCGCCAGAACCTCATGAAGCGATGATTCACCGCTTCGGCAAAGAAGGGGCCTTCATTCCGGGTGATGATGCCAGAAACCCTTGGGTGCCATTTGGCGAAGCTGCCGCGATCAAGCATCTTGCATTCGATGTCCGGAACAATTCGGCGGCCAATATTCTTTGGGTCAAGGGCGGGGGACGGATTGGAACGCACAGGCATCGCGGGGTTGTTTCGGCGGTCACGCTGGAAGGGTCCTGGGGCTACTATGAATATGATTGGGTCGCCCGCCCTGGCGATTTCGTCTATGAACTGCCGGGCACGGCCCACACGCTGTATTCGGATGACCCCAATGGCATGAAGGCGTTGTTCTGGTTGAACGGGGCGATCGAGTTTTTTGATGACGAGGCGCAATACGACTTCACCGCTGATGTGTTCTGGTTCATCGACCATTATGTGAGCTACTGCGAGGCAAACGGAATCGCCATCAACAACGACATGTTCATATGAGCGCCCTTGTCGCAACGCGCAGGCGAAGAGAAGGGTAAACATGTCGTTGGAAACAATGTTCAATGTCGCAGGAAAATCCGTAATTGTAACGGGGGGGGCGTCCGGAATCGGCAGGGCCTATGCCGAAATCATGGTCGAATGCGGCGCACAGGTCTGTATTCTGGATTGCGATCAGGACGGTGTGGGCCAGACAGTTGCCCAAATCGAGGCAGAAGGCTGGTCGGGTCGGGTATGGTCCATACCAGTGGATGTCAGTGACCGTCCTGCATTGGCTGAAGCGTTCGAC
Source organism: Roseinatronobacter sp. (assembly GCF_051859525.1). Taxonomy (NCBI): domain Bacteria; kingdom Pseudomonadati; phylum Pseudomonadota; class Alphaproteobacteria; order Rhodobacterales; family Paracoccaceae; genus Roseinatronobacter; species Roseinatronobacter sp. The sequence goes on from NZ_JBHYFM010000019.1 coordinate 11,576, forward strand.
ACCGTTGCCCGCACACATGGGTGTATTGATGTGGTTTTTGCGAATGCGGGGCTGGATGCGGGCCCCGGTTTCAAGACGCCAGAGGGTGAACGCTACCCGCTGGGACAAATAGACACTATGCCCGAGGACCAGTGGGACCGGGTTCTGGAGGTCAATCTTACCGCTGTTTTCAGCACGATCCGCAATGCCGCGCGCCACATGAAGGCAACCGGCGGGGGGCGTATTATTGTGACATCCTCGGTTGCGGCGCGTGTGAATGAATCCTTTGTCGGAACCGCCTATATGCCGGCAAAAGCGGGTGTGGACCATTTGGTCCGAAATGTCGCTATGGAGCTGGCGGCATTCGGGATTCTTGTCAACTGCATCTCTCCGGGGCCCTTCATTACAAACATTGCCGGGGGGCGGCTGAAGAATGCTGCTGATCGCGCGGCTTTTGAGGCGCAGTCCCTTCTTGGGCGCATTGCTGACCCTGACGAAATCAAGGGACTGGCACTTTTTCTGGCATCGCCTGCATCAAGCTATGTGACAGGCGCACAAATGACGATTGACGGCGGGTCCTCCTTGCGTGGTTGACCCGACCGGCTGAACAGAAGCGGGATTGCTGCCGGACCCGCGCGCACTATCCGGCAGTTGCTTTTTTCTCTGGGAGGATATGAAATGAGCATTCAATCTGGACTTGGAACTTCTACACGGCGCAGGGTCCTGCAAGGGATGGGCGCAGGTGTTGCGGCACTTGCCGCACCCTCAATCTTGCGCGCCCAAAGCGCGGGCACCATCAAGATCGGCTTTATCACACCGGCAACAGGGCCACTTGCACTTTTCGGGGAAACCGACGGCTTCACCGTCGAACGCATCCGCGAGGCTCTGGGCGGAAAGCTGGAGACAGCAGCGGGAACGTATGATCTGCAAATCCTTGTGCGCGACGGGCAGTCCGATCCGAACAGGTCAGCGCAGGTTGCAGCAGACCTGATCCTGAATGACGAGGTGCACATGTTGTTGCCTGCCTCGACAACGGATATCATTAATCCGGCGGCAGATCAGGCTGAACTGTTCGGTGTGCCATGCTTGTCTACAGCGGCCCCATGGCAGGCCATTGTCTTTCCGCGTGGGGGGGCCGATCAGCCGTTTGACTGGACCTATCATTTCTTCTGGGGACTGGATGAGGCCCTTGCCACGTTTGTTGGCCTTTGGAACAGTCTGGAAACCAACCGCAAGGTTGGCATGTTGTTTCCACAAAATGCCGACGGGGAAACATGGGGTAGCACTGAATACGGGCTTCCTGTTCCTACACAGGAGGCGGGTTTTGAAACCCGGATGCCGGGTTTCTTCCAGCCGCGGACGAATGACTTCTCGTCGATGATTTCCAACTTCCGACAGTTCGAGGCAGAAATCGTTGGCGGCATCACATATGTCGACGATCTTACCACCTTCGTGAACCAATGTGCGCAGCAAGGGTATCGTCCGAAAGCGATTACTGTTGCAGCAGCCTTGCTGTTTCCTTCAGGGATTGAAGCTTTGGGCGATTTGGGCGTTGGTATGTCGTCCGAGGTTTGGTGGACACCCGCCTTCCCGTTCCAGTCATCGCTGACCGGCCAGACCAGCCGCGACGTGGCTGATGCGTGGGAAGCCTCGACCGGGCGGCAATGGACGCAGCCTTTGGGCTATAGCCATGCCATCTGGGAGGTGGCACTTGACGCCTTGCGCCGGTCGTCCAACCCGCTGGACCGTACGGCCAACCGCGATGCGTTGCGCGAAACATCTATGCAAACGCTGATCGGGCCGGTCGATTTTGGTTCGGGACCACACCCCAATGTGTCGGCAACACCGATTTTCGGTGGACAGTGGGTGAGGGGTGAACAATGGCCGTTCGAGTTGAAGATCGTGGATAACTCCGTAAATCCCCTGTTTGAACCCGAACAGGCAATGCAACCATTGCCCTGGTCGTCTTGAGCGCTGCATTTTATGCAACATGAACAAAACGAAGCGCCCTTGTTGTCGGCGCATGGGCTGAGCAAGTCCTTCGGCGCAGTCAGAGTGCTGCACAATGTGGATTTCGAAGTCCGTGCCGGCGAAGTGCTGGGCATACTCGGGCCAAATGGTGCGGGCAAAACCACGCTGTTCAACCTGATTAGTGGCGATATCCGTGATCATGGGGGCGATATTCGTTTCAGGGGCCAGCCATTGGCTGGCCCCCCGTTCGAACGCTGCCGTCAGGGTATTGGCAGGACGTATCAGATTCCGCTTCCCTATGGTGCAATGACCACATTTGAGAATTTGCTTGTTGCCGCAAGTTTTGGCGGCAACATGTCAGAGGCCGAAAGCTATGACCATTGCGCCATGATCCTGGAGGATTGTGATCTGATCCGGCGCGCTAATACGAATGCGGGCATGCTGACTTTGCTGGACCGGAAACGCCTTGAGCTGGCGCGGGCGCTGGCATCGAAGCCCCGGTTGCTGCTGCTGGATGAAATTGCCGGCGGGTTGACCGAAGAAGAGGGTAAGGACCTGGTCGCCCTGATTGGTCGCATCCGTGACAGCGGGATTACAATCATCTGGATCGAGCATGTTCTGCACGCGCTTTTCGCTGTGGCTGACAGGCTTCTGGTGCTGAATTTCGGGGAAAAGATTGCCGAAGGGCTGCCCGCGCAGGTGATCGAAAACCCAGAGGTGAAACGCGTCTATATGGGGGTGGAGGCATGAACGCACTTCTGTCAACGCATGGCCTGAAGGCCGGATATGGCGATATGCGCGCGCTTCACGGGATCGAGATTTCCATCGCGGCAGGAGAGACAGTTGCCTTGATCGGGGCGAATGGCGCGGGGAAATCTACGCTCCTTAAGGCGATAATGGGGGTTCTGCCCGTCGCGCCGGAAATGATCATGCTGGATGGCAAGGCAGTCGGGGGCAAAAGCCCGCATCTTATGGTCAAGGCGGGCGTCGCAATTGTGCCCGAGGGGCGGCGGCTTTTCCTTGGCATGAGCGTGGAAGAAAACCTGCAGATCGCCATTGAGCACGCCGCTGAACCCATCGGGGAGCCATGGACACTGGAGCGCGTCTTTGCGTTGTTTCCCATCCTCCGCGAGAAGGCCCGAACATTGGTTGAAAACCTGTCGGGGGGACAACAGCAGATGGTGTCTATCGGGCGCTCGCTGCTGGTGCAGCCGCGGGTGCTGCTATGTGATGAAATCAGTCTGGGTCTGGCCCCCAAGGTGGTGCGCGAAATCTACGCTGCCCTTCCCGCGATAACTGCAGGCGGGGTGGCGCTGGTTCTGGTCGAGCAGGATGTAAGTCTGGCACAACGCGCCTCTCAGCGCCTCTACTGCATGCTTGAAGGGCGCGTTACCCTTCAGGGGGCGTCCAGTGACATTACCCGCGAGCAGATCTCGGCGGCTTATTTCGGAGCAAATCATGTACTGGATTGACGGTATCGTTCAAGGCATTCTTCTTGGCGGGCTATATGCGCAATACGCCCTTGGAATGGCATTGATGTTCGGCGTGATGAAAATTGTCAACGTCACCCATGGCGATCTTGTGATCCTGCTTGCGTTGATTGGCATTTCACTTGCGGATCTGACAGGCCTTGGCCCCTGGAGCATTCTGGCAACGCTGGTCCCGATAGGCGCGGCAATTGGCTGGATATTGCAGCGTGCGCTTCTGAACCGGGTGGTGGGGGATGACCCCTTGCCATCACTTATTGCCACATTCGGCCTGTCAATCGCCCTGCAAAATGCAATGCTGCAGATATGGTCTGCCGACACACGGTCACTTTCGGGGGGTGCTATCCAGCAGGCCTCCATTCCTGTCGGGTCACTCTATATCGGGGTGTTGCCGCTGATCGTGCTGATCTGCGCAACGGTTCTGACGGCCGGGATGGCATTCCTCATGCACTATACACGGTTTGGCCGGGCTTTGCGCGCGGCCTCTGCCGATGTGGAGGCAGCAGCGATGATGGGCGTAAATCCGCGCCGTGTCTACGCACTGGCAACGGCCATCGCAGTCGGCATTCTGGGTTTTGCTGCCGCGTTTCAGGCGATGCGGTCGACGGTTGCACCATCTGACGGGCCGTTCCAGCTGATCTATGCGTTCGAGGCCGTGATCATTGGCGGGCTTGGCTCAATCTGGGGCGCTTTCACTGGGGCGATGATTCTGGGCATCAGCCAGTCCATCGGTTTCCGCATCAATCCGGGCTTTGGCATTCTGGCAGGGCATCTTGTTTTCCTGGCTGTGCTTGCGGTGCGTCCGCAGGGCATTTTCAAACGCAAATCCTGAGGTTCAGCATGTCAAAATATCAAGTCATCCGCATGACCCTGTCGGGGCGCATTGCGTGGGTTATCTTTGCCGTAGCGCTGATCGGGATTGTCTCGATGCCGTGGTGGGCATCGCAAGGATTGATCCGGGATGTTGTGACGCTGGCCTGTTATATTGCCGTTGCGCAAATGTGGAACATGCTTGCCGGTTATGGCGGGTTGGTGTCAGTGGGACAGCAGGCTTTTGTGGGGGTCGCGGCATATGCGATGTTTGTGCTTGCCCAGACATACGGGGTCAATCCCTATAGTGCGGTGTTCATAAGCCTGCTTGCCCCGGCCGCGTTGGCTGTGCCGATATACTATCTGCTGCACCGGCTGGAAGGACCATATTTCGCTATCGGAACCTGGGTCGTAGCAGAAGCCTTGCGGCTTCTGGCCACGAACATGCCCATGTTGAACGGCGGTGCGGGCATGAGTCTGCGGGTCATGACGCAATTCTCGGTTCACGAGCGTGCTATCGCTTCGTCCCTTCTGGCGGCGCTTTTGTTGCTTGTGACCTTGGGCGGTAGCTATCTGGTGCTGCGCAGCCGCTACGGGATCGCCATGACCGCGATGCGCGACAATCCTGCGGCGGCCGCCAGTCAGGGTGTGAATGTCCACCGGCTTCGGTTCTATCTGTTCGTTGCGGCGGCGGTAGGCTCGGGATTCGCGGGTGCGGTCTATTTCATGGCACAACTGCGTATCACCCCACCTTCGGCTTTTGGAATGAACTGGGCCAATCTGGCGATTTTCATTGTGATGGTCGGGGGCATTGGCAGCCTTGAGGGGGTGTTGATCGGCGCGGTTATCTTCTTCTTTGCCGAACGCTGGTTTGGTGAGTATGGGGCAAGTTATCTTATTGTTCTGGGCCTTATGACGCTGGCCTGCGCGCTTTACTTCCGGGGCGGGCTGTGGGGGTTTTACAGTCGTCACTTCAACGCGCCATGGTTTCCGACCAGACGCCATCTTGTTCGCAGCAACGGAGTGACGAAATGAAGGCGCTTATCTTTGACGGGTTTGGAAAACCGCTGCGACCGGCTGTATGCCCTGATCCCGTGCCCGCCCGCGACGAGGTTGTTCTGAAAATCTGCCGCTGTGGCATCTGTGGCAGTGATCTGCATATGACCGAAGATCCTGTTTTCGCCTTGGAACAAGGCGCGGTGATAGGCCATGAATTCTCTGGCGAAGTGGTCGAAACCGGCGCTGATGTCCGGACTCTGCGCGTAGGTGACCTTGTCGCTGCCGCCCCGCTGCGCGGGTGCGGACGTTGCGCTGCCTGTCGTGCGGGAACGCCGGCATGGTGCGAAAACGGTATGACACTGATCGGGGGGGGATTTGGGCAATACACGGCCCTTGCCGATCATCAGTTGCGGAAATTGCCTGATGGCATTTCACTGGCGGATGGCGCGCTGGCAGAACCCCTGGCGGTTGCCCTGCACGGGGTGCTGCGTTCCGGCCTGAAACCGGGGGCGCGGGTGCTTGTTGTCGGGGCCGGGGCTATCGGGCTGGCAGTCGTTTACTGGGCACGGCGGATGGGCGCGCGCGCGATTGTTGCGGCGGACCTGAATGATTTTCAGCGGGATCGCGCGGAAGATCTGGGGGCGACAGGTTTTATCACATCAGGGCCAGATATGAAGCAACGTGTGGCCAGCGCCTGTGGCGGGGCACCTGATATTGTCTTTGAATGCGTAGGCAAGGTCGGGCTGATCGATCATTGTATTGATCTGGTGCGCCCGCAGGGCACCGTTTGCGTGTTGGGGCTTTGCACCGGAACCGACACGCTGGACAGCTTTCGGGCAATTTCAAAGGAAGTGACGGTGATCATGTCGGTATTCTTCAACATGCATGAGTTCACAACCGCCATAGATGCACTGGACGCAGGGGGCTACGCGCCGCAGGCGCTGGTATCAGATGTGGTGGGATTGTCAGAAGCGCCCGCAGCCTTCGAGGCACTGCGCAGCCGAACGACACAATGCAAGGTGTTGATAGATCCGTTTTCGGACTAGGTGTTCGATCCCGACATCTGGTGGGTCGGGTTGACAATGAATCTATCTGGCTCTGAAGTCCAAGCCTTGCAGATGTATTCGTGGGATCGACCGTGATCCCGCGCTCGGTAGGCTACTCTACCATGTCTATATAGGAAAACAAAATTCGTCGGTACCATTGAACGGCCGACTGGAAGAGTTCATTCCGAAATTCATGTGACAGGGCCCCATACGCGATGACAGTATGACCAAGAACACAGACAAGGTTTTACCAAGACTACCGTGCAATGTGCCATATTGTGCCGTAAGTCTATCACTTCCAAGCAGCATCTTTCTACGATTCACGGATAATCGGCAGGTTCTGGTGGCGCTATGCCTTTAGGCTGACCCTGATCTTCAACGCCATGCCGCCGCACGCCCACTGGTAGGTTGCGGCGCAGTACCGCCGGAGTTCAATGGATGGAGCCAACGCCGTGTGCCAAACAGCCGCCCCCGGGGCAACCCTGCCCACCATCATATCCGCGTTGCACACGCCGCCGGGTCATTGCTTCAGGGCGCGGTTGATATGGTGATCCGGGGGCAGTTGGCCGAAATATGGCGCTATCCTGTCAGCTCGCTCGGCGGTGAACGGCTTGATCGCGCGGAAATTGGACCCCGTGGCCTGCTGGGAGACCGTATCTTCGGTTTTTTTGATAGCGAATCCGGCGCGCATATCTATCCCGCCCGCGATGCACGATGGAATGCGGCCCCGCTGATTTCGGCGCGGATGGCCGAGGATGGGCCAGAACTTTCGGTTAATGGGACCGATTGGACTCTCGCAGACGCGCCGGAGATGCAGGCGCAGGTGGCGCAGATGTTTGGCCGGCCTGCCAGTCTGCGCGCATATGACGCCGGAAACAGGCCGCGCTATAATGTTGCACCGCTGCATTTGCTGAGCGTTCAGGCAATGGAAGCGCTGCGCCGCATGATCCCCGACAGCGCGATTGATGCGCAACGCTTCCGCCCCAATCTGTTGGTTGACCTGCCTGATTTGTCCGGTGATGTCCCCGAATATGCCCTGTTAGGGCAAGAATTCAGCCTTGGCGGATTGCGTCTGCGCGGGACAGTCCCGTGTGGGCGTTGCGGCTTCACCAGCCTGCAGGTCGGCGCCGGATTGCCGGAAGATCCCGCCGTTCTGCGCACGCTTGTCCGCCGGTTCGGGCGGAACTTCGGGATTTATTGCGACGTCATCGATGCAGGCAGCCTGCATGTCGACGCCTTGCTGCATGCCAGGGTATCTGCACCAGAGCCCGGGCCTGTTTTGATTGTTGGTGGCGGGCAGGCGGGGGTGATGGCTGCGCGCGCGCTGCGCAAACACGGCTATGCGGGCGCAATCCGCATTTTTGCGGCCGAACGTCACTTGCCCTATGAACGCCCGCCCCTGTCGAAGCACATATGCGACCCCGGCGCAATTGTTCCGCCGTTACTTGACGCACATGATGCCGCAGCCGCCAGGATCGCACTGGACCTTGCCACCCCCGTTGAGGCGATAGACCTGAATGCGCGGCAGATTGAAACAGCTGATGGCAGCATTGTGCCCTTTGGCACGCTGCTACTTGCGACCGGCGGGCGGGCGCGGCGGGTGCCGGGGTTGCGTCGCGGGCATGGCAGGGTGCATGAACTCCGGTCGCGCGACGATGCCGAACGCCTGTCCAGTGCACTGGCGCCGGGCACGCGCCTGTTCATTCTGGGCGGTGGCTGGATCGGTATGGAAATTGCGGCAGCGGCGCGGATGGCGGGGTCCGAAGTTTCGTTATTTGTGCGCGGCACCACACTGGCACCGCATATACTGCCGCCTGTTGTCTCGGATGCGCTGGCCGCACTGCACCATGCGCACGGGGTTGCGCTGCATTTCGGCGTAGAGCCCGAGTTTGAGGAAACCGAAACAGGAATCAACTGCACAATCAGGGGCATGCAATTGACTGGCGACCATCTGTTGGTGGCGATCGGGATGGTGCCCAGTGACGGCCTTGCCCGCCGTGCCGGGCTGGCCTGCGACGGCGGCATCGTAACTGATGATACCGGCGCAACGGCATATCCAGGGGTCTTTGCCATAGGGGACGTCGCGCGCCCTCCGGGCGGGCGGATTGAAACATGGCAAAATGCCAATCTGCAGGCCGAACGCGCCGCGTGTCGCATTCTGGGCCAACCTGCTCCACCGACGGAACCGCATCACTTCTGGTCCGAACAGTTTGGCCACCGCCTTCAAATCGTCGGGCAACCTGATCCGCAGGCCAGCCTGATCGCACAGGACGGGCAGTTTTGGGACTTTGGCAGTTTCGCCGTAGGGATCGACACACCCGAAGCGATCCACCGCGCCGCGCGCAAGCTGTCAGTTTGCACAACCGCCGCGCCCCGGCCTTCCGCTGCTGTGGCGCCCGTTGCAAGACAAGAGTACTTGCTGTGCCCCGCCACTGATCTGATCGAAGGCGCGTTGTTGCGCATCGTCCATCCGGCACGGGGGCCACTATGTGCAACGCGTCAGGACGGTCGGATCTATGTCACCGATGACCGCTGCCCGCATGCCGTCGCGTCACTGTCGGAGGGGTTTGTTGAAGGGGGGCGGTTAATCTGCCCGCTGCATTTTGCAGAATTCGACCTGCAAGACGGCAGACCGCACCACGCCCCCGAAGGCTGCGGGCCACTGATGGTGCACCCCGCATCCGAGCGTGACGGGCAGGTATTTGTCAGCCTGCCCCATCCGTGACCAGACGCATGGGGACTACCCCTGGCTTCTGGCTGTTTGTGTCGCCGGAAACCGCATTTCTGAATATTCCGACAAAAGGTCCGACATCATGTTATCACCTGTTGATCATCTCACGCATAATACCAATCTGGGCCGGTTTTTTATTAACGGCCGATGGGTTGCGCCGTATGGTACCGGCAAGTGCGACGTCATCAACCCCGCCACCGAAGCCGTGCTGTGCCGCATACCGCTGGGTGACGGTCGGGACGCGGATGCAGCCGTTGCCGCCGCGACACAGGCCTTCCCGTCCTGGAGCCGGACCACGCCCGATGCACGCATCGCTATGCTCGGGCGGCTAGAGGCTTTGATGGAAGAAAACGCCGCACTTCTGGCACAGTGCATGAGCCAAGAGATGGGTGCCGCCCTGAGTTACGCGACTGCCGCGCAGGTGCCGTTGGCCGTAGCCCATGTCAGAACCGCGCGCGAGGTTCTGTCCGGGTTCGACTTTGTCACCCGCCGCGGGACCACCGCGATTTGTCGGGAACCGATTGGCGTGTGCGCGCTGATTACGCCGTGGAACTGGCCGCTATATCAGATCACCGCAAAGGTGGCTCCGGCCTTGGCCGCCGGATGCTGTGTGGTGCTGAAACCCAGCGAGCTGGCGCCGTTAAGCGCCTTGCTATTTGCCGATCTGGTCGACAAGGCAGGGTTCCCCGCCGGTGTGTTCAACCTGATACAGGGTGACGGGCCGGGGGTGGGGACGGCACTGGCCGCGCATGACGATGTCGATATGATCTCGATCACGGGTTCTACCCGCGCGGGCATCGCTGTTGCCAAGTCTGCCGCCGATACCGTCAAACGTGTGGCGCAGGAACTGGGGGGCAAGTCACCCAATGTCATCTTGCCTGACGCCGATATGGAGCGTGCTGTATCGTTGGGTGTGGCGGCAGCGATGCGCAATCTTGGGCAGTCATGCAGCGCACCGACGCGGATGATCGTGCCGCGCGCGCGGTTGAGAGAGGTCGAGGAAATCGCGATACGGGCGGCGGCGCAGATCATCGTCGGTGACCCGCAGAACCCCGACACGACCCATGGTGCCATCGCCAACCGTGCCCAGTTTACGCGGATTCAGGCCATGATCGAGGTTGGCATCGCCGAAGGCGCGCGCCTGATCGCGGGCGGACCGGGACGACCCAAGGGAATGAAGTGCGGCTTTTTCGTACGCCCGAGTGTCTTTTCCCATGTGCGCCCAGACATGCAGATCGCGCAAGAAGAAATCTTTGGCCCCGTGCTGTGCATCCTGCCCTATGACACCACCGAGGAGGCCATCCGTATTGCCAATGACACGGTCTATGGCCTTGGCGCGCATGTGCAAGGCAGTGACCTGCAGCTTGCCCGTTCGGTCGCATCGCAGATCCGCGCGGGGCAGGTGCATCTGAACTATCCGGCATGGGACCCGCACGCGCCGTTCGGCGGCTACAAACAATCCGGCAACGGTCGTGAATACGGGCGTGAGGGGATGCTGGAGTATCTGGAGGTAAAGTCGGTGCTGGGTTTTTACGCACCCGCATGAGGCAGCGCGCAGGCGGAAGATTCCACCGTAGACGGCAGTTTAACCGCCATCATTCACTGCGGCACCGATGAATTCGGCATTCAACGCTGTGATGTCCGGTTCAGACTGAACCCATAAGAACAAAGCTGACGGCACTCGAATTGATAGTCGCCCGCAAGACAACAGGAGTTTCCATGTCCAACCTGATCGCCATCGATACCAATCCCGCTTTCGCCCCGAAAGAGGCCCTGCCGCAACCTGACAGGCTGATTTCCGGCGCGCCGGAGTTCAAGACATGGGCACAGGATTCCTCGAACTCGGACAAGGTTATGACGGGCATCTGGCAGGCCACCCCCGGCGAGACGCATTCGATCAAAGGCACGACGTTTGAATTCTGCCATATCCTGTCGGGGCTGGTCGAGATTGAAGAAACCGGTGGCGCAACCCAAACTTTCCGCGCCGGCGACAGTTTTGTGATGAAACCCGGTTTCAAAGGCATCTGGCGTACAATCGAGACGGTGCGCAAGATCTATGTCTGTGTCTATGAATGATTGCCTTGCATGACCGGCAACACAGAAGGAAATGCCTGTCGCTGACAAAACAACAGTCAATTCTGCCGTGGAGGCATGTGGGTTCGACAGGTTCTCTGCGCGTATTGGGCCATGCTGACCCAGTGCTTGTTAAAACCTACGAGTCGTCCCTCTCAACAGGAGTCGCACCTCAATGAACGAGATGACACGCCCTTTGCCCTGCCGTATCGGCGTTATGTCGGGATCAGACCGATGACAGCACAGCCAACACCTATTGTCGGACCTGAAAAAGCTACCACACCTGAAAAAGTGCTGTCGGTGCGCGGGCTGACGATCGAGCTGCCAACTGGCATGGAGCGCCGCCACGCGGTCAATGATGTATCCTTTGACCTGAATCGCGGCCAGATCCTGTGCGTGGTGGGCGAATCCGGATCGGGCAAGTCTGTGACGGCAAACACCATGCTCGGCCTGTTGCCAAAGGCGATGAAAACCACCGCCGGTTCGATCACACTGGAGGGGCGCGAAATCGTCGGAATGGGGGCCGAAGCCCTGCGCAGTCTGCGCGGTCGGGTGGTGTCGATGATTTTTCAGGACCCGCTGTCAGCGCTGAACCCGCTGATGACGGTGGGTGCACAAATTGACGAGGTTATGGCATCCCATGGTGTGGGCACGCGGGACTCCCACAAAAAGCGCGCACTGGAACTGCTGATCGAGGTGGGCCTGCCGGAGCCCGAACTGATGTATCATCAGTATCCCTTTCGCCTTTCGGGGGGGCAGCGGCAGCGCGTCATGATCGCCATGGCACTGGCACTGGAACCGACGATCCTGATCGCGGACGAGCCCACCACTGCGCTGGATGTGACGACACAGGCCCAAATTCTGAAGTTGATCCGCGACATTCAGCGCCGCAAAGGCATGAGCGTGATGTTCATTACGCATGATTTCGGTGTTGTGGCCGAAATTGCAGACAGCGTGGTCGTGATGGAAAAGGGCCATGTCGTCGAACGGGGCAGTGCCGAACAGGTGCTCAAGGCGCCAACGCATGCCTATACCAAACGGCTGATCGCATCGGTCCCGCATCTGCGCAGCGGGAACCGCGCGCAGATGAAAGCGACAACAGGCACACCCCTGTTACAGGTTCGCAATCTGGTAAAGACCTATACCAGTGGCAGCGCGTTTTTCAGGACGCGCCGGGTGGTGCCTGCGGTGCAGGATGTGTCGTTTGACGTGGCGCGTGGCAGCACATTGGGTGTGGTGGGCGAAAGCGGTTCGGGCAAATCGTCGCTGGGCCGTTTGCTGGTTAAGCTGATGGCAGTGGATTCTGGCGAAATCCTGTTTGAAGGCAATGATATTGCCGCCCTGTCAGACTCCGAATTCCGCGATTTCCGACCTAAGATACAGATGATCTTTCAGGATCCTTTCGCGTCACTCAACCCGCGCATGACCATCGGTGCAATCCTGACAGTTGGCCCCATTGCCCATGGTATGCCCGCCAGTCAGGCCTGCGAGGAAGCGCGGGCGATGCTAAATCTCGTGGGTCTGGATGCTGGTGCCTTCGGGCGCTACCCGCACGAATTTTCAGGCGGCCAGCGCCAGCGCATCGGGATTGCACGCGCGCTGATGTTCAAGCCGAAACTGCTGGTCGCGGATGAGGCGGTTTCGGCGCTGGATGTATCGATTCAGGCCCAGATTCTTGAACTTCTGGACCGGATCCAGCGCGAAACCGGCGTTTCGATGATCTTCATTACCCATGATCTGCGCGTCGCCAGCCAGATCTGCGATGACATCGCGGTGATGCACAAGGGCAAGATCGTCGAACAGGGCCCGCCTTCGCAGATTTTTTCCAATCCCCGCTCGGCCTACACGCGCGAGTTGGTGGCCGCCATTCCGGGGGAAGGCGTAACTGCGCCAGACCCGGAATTGGCCCAACCATGACTGCAAGAAAAACAACATTCAACAAGGGAGACTATCAGATGACCAATAATGCAAAGTCCGGATCTGGCCTTTCACGCCGCCATGCCCTTGGCCTTATGGGGGCCAGCGCCGCAGCGCTTCTTGCGCCAAATCTGCTGGGGAAGCCTGCCCTTGGGCAGACCCCGCCCGATTCGCCCACAGGTCGGGTTATCGTAGGCGTGTCGCAGGAACCCACTGTGTTCAACCCTCTGATGCCAAAGATCGAAGTGGATGATAACATCCATTTCTCGATCTTCGACGCGCTGTTCCGCATCAATGAAGACGGGGTTATCGTGCCCAATCTGGCAACCGAAGTTCCCACGCAGGAAAACGGCGGCATCTCGGAAGATGGTTTGCAATGGCGTATTCAGTTGCGCGATGATGTGCGCTGGCACGATGGCGCGCAGTTCACGGCAGACGATGTCAAGTTCACCCTTGAACTGATCGTCAACCCTGACTTCCGCTCATGGCGCACCACAGGCCACAACCTTGTGCGCGACATCGAGGTCGTTTCACCCACCGAAATCACCTGGCGGATGGAAGAGCCATTCGCACCTTACATGTCCTTCCTGACCGAAACCTTCATCGTACCTGCCCATATCCTGGGTGCCGATGACAACCCCAACGAATCTGCCTTCAACCGCGCACCGATTGGCACTGGTGCCTTCCGCTGGGGGCAACGCACGGCTGGCGATAACCTGACGCTGGTGGCCAACCCCGAGTATTTTGGCGAAGGGCCGTATATCGAAGAACTGATCTTTCGCTACATCCCCGATATGACGGTGCTGTTCACCCAGTTCCAGAGCGGCGATATTGATCTGGTCGGTCGCTCCTATATCACGCAAGACAATTACGAGGCCGCCCGCAACCTTCCCGACCGCGTCGTGGATCTGGTACCCGCCACGTCGATCGAGTCGATTTACCTGAATTTGGAACGCCCGCAATTCAAAGAACGTGCCGTACGCGAAGCGCTGTATCTGGCGCTGGACCGCGACTCGATTGTTGATGTTCTGTACTATGGCCTGCCCAATCAGACCGAAACCTTCATGCCACGTCAGTCCTATTACTACCACGACAGCCTGCCCACACATGAGTTCAATCTGGAAAAGGCGCGTCAGATTCTGGACGAGGCTGGCTGGGTGCCCGGCAACGACGGTATCCGCGCCAAGGACGGGGTGCGGCTGTCGTTCAACAACTCCACCACCACCGGCGCGCATCTGCGTGAACAGGCGCAGCAGTTCGTCCAGCAGACCTTCCGGGATATTGGTGTGGAAATGAACATCGAAAACCTGCCTGCAGCTGTAATGTGGGGCGATTTCTGGGGGCAGTCGCAGTTTGATACAGCGATGGTGGGTATCACATATCTGATCGCTGCCGATCCTGACGTGACCAATCGGTTTCATAGTGGCGCAATCGCGGCACAAGGTGGACGGGGATCAAACACCGGTCAATACGCCAACCCCGAGGTTGACGCCTTGCTGGAAGAGGGGGCGCAGACGTTCGATGCCGAAAAGCGGCGCGAGATCTACCTGCGCGTGCAGGAACTCATCCGCGAGGACCTGCCGTTCCTGCCGCTGTTTGCATATACACAGGTTTACGGACGTAAGGCCGGTATCGAGGGGTTTGTTCCCAACACCAATACCCGCAGTGAAACATGGCACGCCGCAGGCTGGTACTGGGGCTAAGCAGACCACCTTCGCCCGTGCGTGATGCGCGCGGGCGAAGCCTCTCGGCACCCCCGGTCAATCCTGCAAGGAGGGAAACATGGTAGCGTTCCTGCTCAAACGCCTGATGCAGAGTCTTGTATTGCTGGTGATTGTCTCAATCATCGGTTTCGTCGTGCTCAACCTGATCCCGGGTGGGCCATTGGCGCAATATGCGCTTGACCCCGGCATGACACAGGATGACAGAATGCGCATTGCTGCGCAGCTGGGCCTCGATCGGCCGCTCTGGGTTCAGTATCTGGAATGGGCGTCGCGCATGCTTCAGGGTGATTGGGGCACTTCGTTCCGTGACGGCAATCCGGTTTTGACCGTGATCGGGCGCCATGTGTCGGCGACGCTGCTGTTGATGGGATCGGCCACTGTTATCTCGGTGGCCATCGGGACATGGATCGGTATCCGCGGGGCCACGCACCGCTATTCCGTTTTTGACTATACCGCGACTGTCGGCGCCATGATCGCCCTGTCGATCCCGACTTTCTGGTTTGGCCTGATCGGCATCTATGTCTTTTCCCTGCGCCTGGGATGGTTTCCCGCTGGCAATATGTACACCATCGGCGATGCATCGGTACTGAACTATCTGCACCATCTGATTATGCCTTCCATCGTGCTGGCGCTGGTGCATATCGCAATCTGGAGCCGCTTCATGCGCGGTGCCACGCTGGACGCAATCAATCAGGAATTCGTCAAGACTGCCCGCGCCAAGGGGGTGCCGGAACGGCGCGTCATCATGAAGCATGTGGTGGGTAACGCGCTGCTGCCAATGATCACGCTGGCGGGTGTACAACTGCCATCGCTGCTGACCGGCGCACTGGTGACAGAGACGGTCTTCAGCTGGCCCGGGATGGGACGGCTGTTTCTAGATAGTCTGGGCTACAGCGATTATCCCGTGGTTATGGGCCTGCTGATGTTCTCGGCCATTCTGACCATTGCCGCCAATTTCATCGCCGATGTCGTCGTTGCATTGGTCGATCCCCGCATTCGTCTGGCCTGATGGCCTTCAACGGAACAACAAGAGGCATCTCATGAGTATGATCTCTACGGCCCCCACGCCCCATATACGCTGGTTTAGAAGCCGGGTGGTGCGCCGCTTCTTCAGCAACAAGCTGGCCATACTGGGGCTGGCAATGATCACGCTGCTGACGCTGGCCTGTGTGTTCGGACCTTACCTGTTGCCCTATGACTCGCTTTTCGTGGATCTGCGGGCGCGGTTCTCGCCGCCGCTGACGGGTGATCATTATCTGGGCACTGATCCGCTGGGCCGCGACATTGCGGCGCGATTGCTGATGGCGGGGCGGATATCCCTGCTGGTCGGGCTGTTTGCGATGCTGCTGGCCACATTGCTGGGCACATTGATCGGCGTGATCGCGGGATACAGCGGTGGCTGGCTGAACGCGCTGCTGATGCGCACGGTGGACGGCTTTCTGTCGTTTCCCACAATCTTTCTGCTGCTGGCCCTGGCCGTTGCCCTGAAACCGAGTCCGATCATGATTACGGTCATCATCGCGCTGACCGGCTGGATGGAAGTCGCGCGTATCGTCGAGGCCGAGGTCCGGTCGTTGAAAGAGCGGGAATTCGTGCTGGCAGGCCGGATGCTGGGTCTTGGTCAGGCGCATATCATGTTTCGCGAGATTTTGCCAAATGCCATGGGGCCGATCATTGTCGCAGCAACCCTTACCGTGGCGCGTGCTATTCTTCTGGAGGCGTATATCAGCTTCCTCGGCTATGGTATCCAGCCACCACTGCCAAGCTGGGGCAATATGCTGAACGGCGCGCAGCAATACCTGAGCACTGCGCCATGGCTTGCGATTATTCCCGGGGCGGCGATCACTATTGCCGTGACCAGCTTCAATTTCATTGGCGACGGGCTGCGCG
Source organism: Roseinatronobacter sp. (assembly GCF_051859525.1). NCBI lineage: Bacteria > Pseudomonadati > Pseudomonadota > Alphaproteobacteria > Rhodobacterales > Paracoccaceae > Roseinatronobacter > Roseinatronobacter sp. The sequence continues at coordinate 28,203 of NZ_JBHYFM010000019.1, forward strand.
ATGCGCTCGACGTGCGGAATGACAACTTCTGAGGGTAGTTTCATGACCATTCAACAGCGTCTGGCGGGTAAAACTACCCCCTACTGGTGGGAGGCAGCACCCGTCGGGCCGGTCCCTGAGCAATCTATAGCGCCGCGTGTCGATGTGGCGATCGTGGGTGCAGGCTATGCCGGGCTTTCGGCTGCACTGACGCTGGTACGGGCGGGGCGCTCGGTTGCGGTATTCGATGCCATGAACCCGGGAGAGGGGGCATCGTCGCGCAATGGCGGTATAACTTCGGGCAGTATCCGGCCCTCAATAGCGACCCTGACGCGCAGGTTCGGCGAGAAAAAGGCGTTTGAGATCGAAACAGAAGGCAAACATGCGCGTGAGTTTTTGTATGACTTTCTGGCGACCGAAGGAATTTCTTGCGATTTTCAACTTACCGGGCTGTTTCGTGCCGCTCTGGGCTATGAGCAGTATGACGAAATGGCCCGCAGTACCGAAGGTCTGGCCAAACGGCTGGGAATCGACGCCTATTCCGTACCCCATTCAGAACAGCGCAACTATATCGGCACCGATTTCTATCGCGGCGGAGTCGTGCGCATGGATATCGGCGGGCTGCATCCCGGAAAATTCCACGCCGGGTTGCTGCGCGTGGCATTGGCGGCTGGTGTAACGGTGCATTGCCAAACACCTGTGACCGCCATTTCCCGCAATGGCGCGGGCTTTGATGTGACGACAGGCGCAGCCAAGACAGCGGCGCGGCAGGTGCTGGTGTGCACCAATGGCTACACCGATGCGGCGGCGCCCTATCTGCGCCGCCGTCTGGTGCCGGTGCGCAGCCGCATCATCGTGACGGAAGAATTATCGCCTGATCTGATGGCAAAATTGATGCCGCGCGGCATGATGATGGGCGAGAACCGCCAACTGGGATTCTACTATCGCCCCACGCCAGACGGCAAACGCATCTTGCTGGGCGGGCGCGATAGCAGTTGGGTCGGTGATCCGGCGGCCCCGACGTTGCGCCTGCGCGCGGGGCTGGGCGAACTGTTCCCCGAGCTTGCCGATGTCCGATTGTCCCACAGCTGGTTTGGCAATGTGGCGATGAACCGCGATATGCTGCCGCGTGTCTTTGAACGCGATGGTGTGGTCTATGCCAGCGGATTTTGTGGCTCTGGCGTGGTATGGGCCCCGTGGGTCGGTAGCCGCGCCGCGCATCGATTGCTGGGCAACACGGCCGAAAGCCGAACCGCATTCGACTTCCGCCCGCCTGCCGCCGTGCCGTTTTACAACGGCACGCCATGGTTCATGCCCGCATTCATCAAAGCATATGGCCTGCAGGACCGTGTTGCCCTGTGGCGGGCGCGGCGCTGATGCGGGGGGGCGAGGACGGATTGGGGACCGCCGGGCGATGTTCTAGAATGCACCTGCAAAAGGCTTTTTTGAATCCCACCCTATATTCGGGTGAACATACTGCATCAGTTGGGTTAAAGTCGTAGCACGAACTGACGGGAGAGGTTGGATCGGTCCTGATCCGAATGAACAGGAGGATAGCAGATGGGTAATCGCGCTGAAAATCAGGCAGGGGGACTGACCCGGAACCATGACCCCGCAACAGCGACACCCAAGGATATCCAGAAGACGATGCGGATCAAAGCCTTCGATGCGCAGACCTTGCCTGTCAACCAGCAGGTTCGCGCACTTTTGCATGAGCTGACGGTAAGTGTATTCTGGCCACATCGCGAAAGCGATCTGGAGTTACTGATTGCGCAGGGGCAGGGTTACATCGCTGTGGACGAAATTGGCCGCCCCGTCGGGTCGGCAATGCGTTTCCCGATGGGGAGCGATTTTGCCACTTTGGGCATGATGGTAACACCGCCGCGCCTGCAGGCACAGGGCGGCGGGCGGTGGTTGCTTCAACAGATCATGCGCGATTGTGACGGGCGCGACTTGCGGCTGAACGCCACGCGATCCGGCTACCGGCTGTATCTCAGTGCGGGTTTCATACATGTGGGCACGGTTTACCAGCATCAGGGCATTGTCGGCACCGTTCCGCAGCTTGACCCGATGCCCGGCCTGGAACTGACCCCGACCACCCCACAGGACGGCACAGCCATCGCACAGATGGACGCCGAAGCATTCGGGGCGGACCGTAGCCTGCTGCTCAGCGCGCTGACGGGCATTTCAGAAGGGGTGATCGCCAGCCGGAACGGCAGGCCCTGCGGTTATGCGTTGCTGCGTCCCTTCGGCAAGGGCCATGTGCTCGGCCCGCTGGTGGCGGAGTCCGAGGAAATGGCAGTACAGATCGCCGCCCCGCTCATCACGAAATGTCAGGGAAAGTTCCTGCGTATTGATACCCCGTGCCAGGGGCAGGCGTTGCCCGGATTCCTTAATGCCGCGGGCATGACGTTGTTTGATACGGTAACCGAAATGCGGATTGGCCCGCATCGCCGCGCCAGCGAAGGCTTGGTAACCTTCGGGCTGGCCGCGCATTCTGTGGGTTAAGGCGTCCGGCACGAAGCGCCCGCAAATTCCGATGGCGGGCCGATGAATCCAACTCGCCATATCTGCCCCCGCCAGTCGGCGAGGGGCTGCGTTCATGACAACCGGTCCTTTAACCTGAACCACATGCCGGCCAGCGGTAAAAACCACGGCTTGCCATTCAGCGCCGGAACTGCAGGCCAGTCAAGGCCATCAAGCGGGTTGGTGTCCTTGCGCCCCATCGCCAGATCGGCCAGCACCTGTCCCAGAAGCGTGGATAACTGTGCGCCATGGCCTGAATATCCCATACCGTAGATCATGCCATCCGCCTGACCTGCACGGGGGAAGCGATCGCGTGTCATACCGACCAGCCCACCCCAGCAATAGTCAATCTCTACACTGGCAAGATGAGGGAAGATTTCGATCATTGCAGCCCGCAGGATATGGCGCGACTTTTCGTCCGAATTTTGATCGGACACTGCCGAAAACCGCGCCCGTCCGCCAAAGATCAGCCGGTTGTCAGGTGACAGCCGGAAATAGTTGCCGATGTTGAGGGAATTCACGCAGGTCCGGTTGCCGGGCATGGTTGCGGCAACTTCGGTATCGGTCAGGGGCCGCGTGGCGATCACAAATGATGCCACCGGGATAATACGTTGTCGGAAATATCCCAGCGGCGCTTGCGGCACCTGCGCCGAATAGGCGCCCGTTGCCGCAATCACCGTCTGCGCGTGCAACTGTCCGCATGGGGTGGCTATGATCCAGCCGTCCCGCGTCTTGGTGCGTCCTGTAACCGGGGCGTTTTCCCAGATCACTGCGCCATGATTACAGGACGCATCGGCAAGCCCGGTCACATAGCGTCCCATATGCATCATAGCGGACTTTTCAAACAAAGCGGCACCGTGAAACGCCTCTGATCCGATCTCCTTGTTCAGATCCGCGCGGTCGATCCAGCGGGTGGCGGCGTCAACCTCCTGCGCGATAAGTTCCTGATTGGCCCTTAGTCCCGCGATATGCGACGGCTTTGACGCAAGTTTCAGCTTGCCCGCACGCCGGAAATCGCAGGCGATCTGTTCTTCTGCGATCACATCCTCAATCATGTCGATGGAGCGGTCGAAGGCGCGGTACAGCGCGCGCGCGCGTTCCATGCCCAGATGCGCCTTTGCATCACTGTAGCTATGCGCAATACCGTTGTTCAGATGCCCGCCGTTGCGGCCTGACCCCCCTGCGCCCACATGCGCGGCGTCAAGCACGGCCACCCTGACACCTTGCCGCGCCAGTTTTCGCGCGGCATTCAGACCGGTAAAACCTGCGCCGATCACGGCCACATCAAACTGGCCATCAACCGGACAAGTTTGCCCCCCGCTAAAAGCGGGGGCCGTATCATGCCAGTATGAAAGGTATCTCATTTCCTAGAGGCCCAGCACGGCAGGCAGGCCCGAAACGTCCGCAACTTCGGTATAGCCGTAATATGGGTTCGCGGGTTCATGGCTGCGGTTGACCCACACCTTATTGGTGATGCCCAGATCATGCGCGGTCATCAGGTCATAGCGGAAAGAGGATGAGACATGCAAAAAATCCTCTGGTCCGCAGCCCAGCGTATCAAACATATACTCGAACGCGCGCATATGTGGCTTGTAAGCACCCGCGCTTTCGGCGGTAAGCACATGGGTGATGGGGGCGCCAAGCTTGGCGATGTTATGCGGGATCTGCGCGTTCATCGAATTGGTCAGCGCGACTAACGGAAATTCCTTCGCCACTTTGGCAAGGCCGGCGGGCACATCCGGGTGCGGACCCCATGTCGGGACACGGTTATAGATGTCCTCCGCCACTTCGGGCGTGAAGGTTAGGCCGTTGCGTTTACAGGTACGTTCCAGCGCGTTGTGCACGATTTCGGCATAGGGCTTCCAGTCGTGCAGCACTTCGTCCAGACGGTAGGCGGAAAAGTCGCGGATGAACTGCTCCATCTTTTCCGGGGAAAGCTGTGCGCCATAATGGTCGCGCGCAGCACCTGCCATGTCGAAATGGATCATGGTGCCGTGGCAATCGAAGCTGATGAATTTGGGGCGGAAGGTCATTGGTGTCTCCGGTTCATGGTTATGTCCCATCATCGACGCCTAGGTGCGACAGTGCTTGCTGCGTTCGGCAGAGGAAACGCAGGAAATTGCGATTCTACGGCAGGTGGCGGCACAGCCTGCCGGAAGATGCCAAAACACGGTGATATCCATGCGCCTGCGTCAGGCAGTCTTGTGCATATGAAAATCGCCAAGGGGACGCGCCGCATGACACCACAAAACCCGACCCCTGAGGGGATGCTAGAAAAGCTGGTTGGTTTTGACAGTGTTGTCGGACGACCGAATGCCCCGATCGTGGAATTTGTCCGCGCGTGGTTGTCGGGATTCGGTGTGGACGCCCATGTCCTGCCCGGCCCCGAGGGCGACCGCTCGAACCTTTTTGCCAGCATCGGTCCGGCAGACAGACCGGGATATGTGCTGTCCGGCCATCTGGACGTCGTCCCTGCCAAAGAGCCGGGCTGGCTGGGCGATCCATTTGTACTGCGCGAAGATGCCGGACGGCTGATCGGTCGCGGGGCCTGCGACATGAAGGGCTTTGTCGCGGCCGCCCTTTCCATTGTGCCGGAGCTGCTGGCAATGAACCTGAAGGTGCCGGTCCATCTGGCGCTGTCTTATGATGAGGAGGCCGGGTGTCGTGGCGTCCCGCACCTTCTGTCGGCCCTGCCGGGGTTGTGCGCGCCGCCTGCGGGCGCAATCATTGGCGAACCTTCCGGCTTGACGCCGGTGCTGGCCCATAAAGGCAAATCCGCGATCCGGCTTACGGCGAAAGGCGTGGCCGGACATTCCTCGCGCCCCGATCTGGGGGCGAATGCCATTCACGCACTGATCCCCGCGCTGAGCGCGGCGGTGGCGCAGGCAAAGGCGTTGCAGTCCGGCCCGAAAGACGCGCGGTTTCTGCCGCCGTGGTCCAGCCTGCAAATCGGCACGGTTTCCGGCGGTCAGGCACTGAATATCATCCCCGAAGCCGCCACCGCCGAGATTGAGGCGCGCGCTATTGCAGGCGTTGATCCGTCAGACCTGCTTGCACCGGTGGTGGCCGCCGCAGAAGGCGCCGGCATCGAGGCGTCGTTTCTGGCGACATATCCGGCACTTGCGCTTGATCGTGGCCATCCGCTGGCAGATCTGATGGCGCAACTGACGGGGAAAACCCCACAAGGGGCGGTCAGCTATGGGACGGAGGCCGGACTGTTTCAGTCTGCCGGAATAGCCGCGATCATCTGCGGGCCGGGTGACATCGACCGTGCCCACAAACCCGAGGAATATCTGACCTGCGATGAGTTGCACGCCACTTGCGCCCTGATGCGGCGGCTTGGTCAAAGCCTGTGCGCATGACAACATTTTCTGCGGCGCGTGCCTTGGGCGCTGATGCAAGCTGCCGCCGAAACGCGCGATCAAGCGGAAGATGCTGCATCGCGCAGGCTAGATTTCTGGAAACGCCAATGAGATGCCTGCAATGACCCGACCTGATCTGATAACCACCGAAATCCTGCCCTTCACAGCGCGGCATCTGCCCGGTGCGCTGGCGCTGTCGCGCGCGCAGAACTGGCCCCACCGGCCCGAAGATTGGGCGCTGACTTTCTCGGTGTCACAGGGCGTGGTGGCCGTGTCGGGCGGGCGGGTTGTCGGTACGGCGCTGTGTTCAATGCATGGGCCGGTGGCGACGCTGAACATGATTATCGTGGATGAAGCGATGCGCGGGCGCGGTCTGGGCAAGCAACTGATGCAGCGTATCATCGCCTTGGCCGAAACGCGCGAAATGCGCCTTGTCGCAACTGATGAAGGACGACCACTATATCGCAAGCTGGGCTTTGAAGATTGCGGGCAGATCGTGCAGCTGCAGGGAATCGCGCGGCCGGCCGTGCTTGAGTGTCCGGTTCAGACCGGTCCCTATGATCCGGCGGTACTGGCGCGGATGGACACCGCCGCCAGCGGGCTGGAACGCGCAGCATTGCTGGCGCGCATCGCTGCTGATGGCGTGACCTTGCGGACAGAGGGCGGTTTCGCCCTGCTGCGCGAATTCGGACGTGGTCATGTTCTGGGACCGGTCGTCGCGCGCAATGCAGCCGCAGCGCGGTCCTTGATGGCCGCTGGCGCCACGCAGATGGCGGGTCAATTCTTGCGCATTGACGTGTCCGCATCACATGGCCTTGCTCCCTTTGTCGAAACGCTGGGCCTCAGCGCGGTGGGGGGCGGTACTGCTATGGTCCATTCTCCCCGCGCGCGCAATGCGTCAGCCTATCAAACCTACGCCCTTGTCTCGCAGGCTTTGGGCTGATCATCGGAGTATCCCATGTTGACCCACCCCCCCCTGTCCAATTCACTGGTCGAACTGGACCGCCGGCACCTTGTCCATCCGGTGTCGTCCTTCCAGGGCCATGAAGCGCGCGGCGTGCGTGTCCTGACATCGGCCAAAGGCGCGACTGTCACGGATGCTGAGGGCCGCCAGCTGATCGACGGTTTTGCAGGCTTGTGGTGCGTGAACGCAGGCTACGGGCAGGAAAGCGTGGTGCAGGCGGCCATGCAGCAAATGCGCGAGTTGCCCTATGCCACGGGCTATTTCGACCTTGGGGCAGAAGCGCCGATCCGCCTTGCCGCCGCACTGGCCGAGCGCGCGCCGGGCGAGCTGAACCACGTTTATTTCACGCTTGGTGGGTCGGATGCGGTGGACAGCACAATCCGCTTTATCCGCTATTACTGGCATGCTTTGGGCCAGCCGGACCGTGATCAGTTTATCTCGGTCGCATCGGGCTATCACGGATCAACCAGCATGGGCGCGGGGCTAACGGCGCTGCCGCTGTTCCATGACGGATTTGGCGTGCCGCATAGCTGGCAGCACAAGATCGCCTCGCATGATCTGTACCGCAACCCGCTGGCGGCGGACCCGCAAGCGGTGATCGCGGCGTCTGTGGCAGAGTTGCGTGCAAAAATCGCTGAAATCGGTGCCGAACGGGTCGCAGCATTCTATGTTGAACCCATACAGGGGTCGGGCGGCGTGCTGGTGCCGCCGGACGGGTGGATCAAGGCCATGCACGCAGTCTGCCGCGAATTCGGCATCCTGTTCGTCGCGGATGAGGTTATCACCGGCTTTGGCCGAACCGGCCCGCTGTTTGCCTGCGAGGATGAGGGTATTGTGCCGGACCTGATGACCGTGGCGAAGGGCCTGACATCGGGGTATCTGCCCATGGGCGCCGTCCTGATATCCGACCATGTCTATAACGTCATTGCAGAAGGGGCTGGGGCAAAGGCTGTCGGGCATGGCTTCACCTACTCCGCGCACCCTGTGTCAGCCGCCGTGGCGCTGGAAGTGCTGTCGCTTTATGAGGGGGGGCTTCTGGAGAATGGCCGCGAAATGGGCGAGCGCTTGCAGGCGGGACTGCGCACCCTGGCCGATCATCCGCTGGTAGGTGATGTGCGCGGCCGGGGGATGCTGGCTGCTGTGGAACTGGTCACAGACAAGACAGCCAGAACCCCACTGCCCGCCGCACTGAACGCGGCGACCCGGCTTTTTGACCGTGCGTGGGAACAAGGGCTGGTGGTGCGGTCGTTTGCGCAAGGCGTGTTGGGCTATGCGCCGCCGCTGTGCTGCACAGCCGATGAGATTGATGCGATTGTCGCGCGCACCCGCAAAGTGCTGGATCTGACGCTGGAAGATCCCGAAATCCGCGAGGTGCTGCGCTGATGGCCATGTTGTTTCTGTCCACCCCCGCCCGCCTGCCTGTCTGGAAACCGATGTTCGACGCAGCAGGTGAAACGCTGATCGCGGGCGAGGATGCCGTGTCCGACCCTGCGCAAGTCACGGCCATTGCATGCTGGACCCCGCCGGCGGATTTATCACGCTATCCGAATTTGCGCGTTGTCCTATCGGTCGGGGCAGGGGTGGACCATCTGCCGCCCATGCCACCCGGCGTGGCGCTGGCGCGGACGCTGGCACCCGGGATCGAGGCAATGGTGCGCGATTGGGTAGTCATGGCCACGCTGATGCTGCACCGCGATATGCCGCAATACCTGGAACAGGGGCGTGCGCGGTTGTGGCAGTCGCATCCGGTTCAACTGGCATCGGCGCGGCGTGTGGGTATCATGGGGATGGGCCGGATCGGTGCGCTTGTCGCGCAAAGCCTGTCGGCGCTTGGCTTTGACGTGGCGGGCCTGTCGCGTTCCGGTCAGGGGACCGACATACAGACCTTTACTGCGGCTTCGATGGATGCGTTCCTTGAACGAAGCGACCTGTTGGTCTGCTTGTTGCCACTGACTGCGGAAACGCGCGGTATCCTGGGCGCGCGCACCTTTGCGGCGCTGCCGCGAGGCGCCCGGTTGATCCATGCAGGGCGTGGCGCGCATCTGGACCTGCAGGCGTTACGCACGGCGCTGGACAGCGGGCAGCTTGGCAGTGCAATGCTGGATGTGACGGAACCCGAACCCCTGCCGCAGGATCACTGGTTGTGGGACGATCCGCGCGTGATCCTGACGCCCCATATCGCCGCGCAGACCGACGCTACCGAAGGCGCGCGCCACGCGCTTGCTGTCATGCGTGCTTTAAACCGCGACACGCCCCTGCCCGGGCTGGTGGATCAGGCGAAAGGGTACTGAGCAGACATCCTCAGCACTGTGCCCGCGCTTAGTCCCCGTCGTCGAAAAGCCGTGACAGGGGGATGTGCTGCTTCGTAAAGGGCGATTTCAAGACCACAAAGCTGAAATACTTGTCGATGCCCAGATCACGGTCAATCAAGCCTTCCATAATCAACTGATAGCTATCGATTCCGGCGGTGACAAATTTGGCCAGATAGTCATACCCGCCTGAAACAAGGTGACATTCCACGCAGCTTTCAATCTTTTCCAACGCTTCCTGAAAACGGGCAAAATCAATCTGGCGATGGTTCTTCAGCGTGAATTCGGTGAATACCGTCAGTGTCGGACCAAGGCGGGCAAGGTCAATCTGCGCAGAATACCCGGTGATGTATCCCGCGTTTTGCAGTTTCTTGACGCGCATCAGGCAAGGCGAGGGGGAAAGATTGACCTCTTCTGCCAGTTCGACATTCGTAATGCGGCCATTGCGTTGAAGGACAGCAAGGATCTTTATGTCGATCCGGTCAAGTTTATAGGCAGCTGTCATCGTCAATCCTTGCACCGAAGCACTGCTTTTCACATTCTTGGCCCTGAGGTCCACGATCTTATAGCACTTCATTTACCAGCCTCTTTCAACAGAAAATGCTGTTTTGCCTTCGATTGCGGAACAACCCGCTGAATTGGTGCCTTTAGGATCGGCGCAACGATAAAAAGGGCCCTCCGATGACAGCACCCCGACTTTCAATATCCACGCCTGAATCCCCCCCCGTAGCGGCTGATTGTGTGGTCATCGGTGCGGGGATTGTCGGGGTGTCGGCGGCTTATTGGCTGGCGCGCGCAGGCCAAAAAGTTGTCTTGTTGGAAAAGGGCGCGGTGGGGGCGGAACAGTCCAGCCGGAACTGGGGCTGGTGCCGTCAGCAAAACCGCGACGCCCGTGAACTGCCCCTGTCGACGCACAGCCTTAAGCTGTGGGAAGAAATGGGCGCGGATATAGGCGACTCGCTGGGTTTTTCGCGCTGCGGCCTCCTGTATCTCTCGAATGACGAGGCAGAAATTGAAGGCTGGGCAAAATGGGGCCGTTTTGCACGCGGCGTTGGGGTGGATACCCGTATGCTTGGCACGACCGAGGCCGCCGCGCGCGGCGCGGCAACCGGTCAGCGCTGGAAAGGTGGTGTCTGGTCGCCCACTGACGGGATTGCCGACCCGGCCCGCGCCGCCCCCCTGATCGCCAAGGCAGTTATGAAACATGGCGGCCATGTAGTACAGAACTGTGCGGCGCGGGGGCTGGAACTGGCAGCAGGCAAAGTTGCGGGTGTCATCACCGAGAAGGGCGTGGTCCGCACGAAATCCGTAGTCATGGCAGGCGGCGCATGGGCGGCAAGCTTCCTGCATCAGGTCAATATCGCCTTTCCGCAGGCGGCAGCGCGCAGCTCCATGTTGTCTGTTGGCCCCGGTGCGGCGGGCCTGCCCGATGCCCTGCATACCGCGCCCGTTAGCGTCACTCGGCGCGCGGACGGCGGTTACGGATTGGCAGTTTCCGGCATGGCCCATGTGGACCCTACCCCAGGTGCGTTACTGGGGATGCGGCATTTCCTGCCGATGTTCGCGCGCCGCTGGCGCGTCCTGCGGCCCGGTGGGTTGCAGGCATGGTCTGCGGGATTTGAAACGCGCCGCCGCTGGGCGATGGACCAGCCTACGCCGATGGAACGGGTCCGTATTCTGGATCCGCACCCTTCTGGACGGCAGATCAACCTGACCCTGACACGCGCGCGTGCCCTGTTGCCTGCGTTGCGCGATGTGCCGGTTACTGCCATATGGGCCGGCTATATCGACAGTACACCCGACGGCGTTCCGGTGATTGACGCTGACATAGGCATTCCGGGACTTGTGCTGGCTGCTGGGCTTTCCGGTCACGGCTTCGGCATTGGTCCGGGCGTGGGCCATCTGGTGGCCGATATGGTTCTGGGCCGTGAACCCATCACAGAAACCCGGCAATACCGGCTTTCGCGCTTTTCCCGCAGCCAATGGGGCAAAGTAAGCGACTTTTAAAACAGAACGGAAACGACGATGAACAATTACAAAGTGGCGTTGATCCCCGGCGACGGAATAGGGGCAGATGTGACCGCCGCCGCGCTGGCCGTGGTGCAGGACGCCGCGCGCCGCCATGGCTTCACCATTCAGACGACACCCTTTGACTGGTCCTGCGCCCACTATCTGCAAACCGGCGCGATGATGCCCGATGATGGCATTGAGACATTGCGCAGGTTTGACGCGATTTTCCTTGGCGCGGTGGGCTGGCCCAGAACCGTGCCGGATTCGGTGTCATTGCATGGACTGCTATTGCCGATCCGCAAGGCTTTCAACCAATATGCCAATATCCGCCCGCATCGCCTGTTGCCGGGTGTCGAAGGCCCGCTGCGCTCGGACGGTTTCGACATTTTGTGCATCCGTGAAAACACCGAAGGCGAATACTCCGGCGCAGGCGGGCGCGTGCATCAGGGCATGGGGAACGAAGTGGCGGTGGAAACCGCGATCTTCACGCGCGCAGGTGTGGAGCGTATTCTGCGCTTTGCCTTTGAGCAGGCGCAGGCGCGGCGCGGCCACGTCACCTCGGTCACGAAATCGAACGCACAGAAATACTCGATGGTATTTTGGGATGAAGTCACGCGCGAAGTTGCTGCTGACTATCCGGATGTAACGGTCAGCCATATGCATATTGACGCAATGGCCGCACGGATGGTTATGGCCCCGGAAAGCCTTGATGTTGTGGTGGCATCTAACCTCTTTGGCGACATCCTGACCGATCTGGGGGCGGCGATTCAGGGCGGTCTTGGCTTTGCTGCATCGGCCAATATTTGCCCCGACGGCACCGGTCCGTCGATGTTTGAACCCGTCCACGGGTCGGCCCCAGATATCGCGGGCCAGAACATCGCCAACCCCATCGCAGCCATCTGGTCAGCGTCGATGATGCTGTCCCATCTGGGCGAAGGCCGCGCCGCCGATGCGATCATGACCGCAATAGAGGCAGCGACCGCACAGGGTATCGGCACTGCGCCGGGCAGCCATTCCACCGAAACAATCACAGCGGCTATTCTGACCGCGCTGGAGGCAAACGCATGAAACTGCAAGACCCCGACCTGTTCCGTAACGCGGCCTTGATCGACGGCCATTGGTTGACACGTCCGGAAATGGACGTCACTGACCCCGCCACTGGCAGCGTTCTGGGACAGTTGCCGGACTGCACCGCCGATGAGACCCGTGACGCCATCGCCGCCGCAGAACACGCCATGCTCGACTGGCGCGCCCGCACCCATGCCGCGCGCGCCGATCTGTTGATGCGCTGGTACGCATTGATGCTGGAACACAGCGAGGATCTGGCGCAGATCCTGACCGCCGAACAAGGCAAACCCTTGTCCGAGGCCCGGACCGAAGTGACCTATGGCGCCAGTTTTGTGCGCTGGTTCGCCGAAGAAGCGCGGCGTATCAACGGCAAGATCATCCCCTCACCCGTCGCAGGGAAGAAGATCTTTGCAATGAAAGAACCCGTCGGGGTTTGCGCGATCATCACTCCGTGGAACTTTCCCATTGCAATGATTACCCGCAAGGTCGCACCGGGGCTGGCGGCGGGGTGCACGATGGTCGTGAAGCCATCAGATTTCACGCCTTATTCGGCATTGGCGCTTGCAGTTCTGGCGGAACGTGCTGGCATTCCGGCAGGTGTTCTGAACATCCTGACCGGCAAACCCGAGGCAATCGGAAAAGCGCTGACCGAAAGCCCTGTGGTGCGCAAACTGTCCTTTACGGGATCAACCCGCGTGGGTGCAATGCTGGCGGAACAATGCGCGCCGACATTGAAACGCCTTAGCCTTGAACTGGGCGGCAATGCGCCATTTGTGGTGTTCGATGACGCCGATCTGGATGCAGCGGTCGAGGGTGCGATGCAGTCCAAATTCCGCAACGGCGGGCAAACCTGCGTCTGTGCCAACCGTATCATTGTGCAATCAGGCATCCATGATGCGTTTGTCGCAGCACTCGGCGCGCGAGTGGATGCGTTGCAGGTTGGGGCGGGCACCGGGGCGGATGTGGACATTGGCCCCATGATCAATACCGCGGCAATCGAGAAGATCACCGCCCATATCACTGACGCGCTGTCGCATGGGGCAGCCCGGGTGACCCGTGCGCGCAATCTGCCCCCGCAATATGCCGATCCCGTGGTATTGTCGGGTGCGACCACAGCAATGCGTCTGGCGTCCGAGGAGACATTCGGCCCGGTCGCGCCGGTCTTTCGGTTTGACACCGAAGCCGAGGCGCTGGCGTTGGCAAACGGCACACCGTTTGGCCTTGCGGCGTATTTCTACACGCGCGACATGGCCCGCGCCTTTCGCTTTGGCGAGGCGCTGGAATTCGGCATGGTCGGGCTGAACACCGGTACCCTTAGCAATGAGGTTGCCCCGTTTGGCGGGGTCAAAGCCTCCGGTCTAGGGCGCGAGGGCGCGCAAGAGGGGATTGAGGAGTACCTTGAAACCAAAGCATTGCATTTCGGCGGGCTGTGATTTTGATCATTCCCAACACAAGGAAACATCCTAATCTGTAGGAGTTGCTGCTTTGTAAAAGGGCGGCGCTGGCAAACCCTGGGTTTGCGAAAAAGGACTGCGGATCGTTTTTCTGCAGCCACGACGGCTCGCCTTGTTTATGTAGACCAGGATTTTCTGGCCTGAAGGCGCGCGCCGGTCAGATCGTTTGCACTGCGCCGATTTCCGTCGTTAGCCGGTCAACGAACTTGTCTATACGAAGCGAGCGTACGGCGCGTGGGTTCAGCAAAGCGAGGATGTCGGCGTCCGGAAGCGACCAGTCCGGCAGCACGCGCACCAATTTGCCGGCACTCAGATCGTCGGAAACGCTCCATTCAGAGCGTTCGACGATACCGTAGCCATCCAGAGCCCAGCCACGCAGCACCTCGCCATCGTTGCAGCCAAAGACTGGCTGCACGCGCAGGCTTGTCTCAACGCCGTCCGGACCTGTCAGTGGCCAAAGCGTGGTGTCGGCCCGGTTCTCGCGAACGACGCCGACTCTGTGGGCGGACACGTTCTCAGGGCGCTCCGGAAGGCCGAAGCGTCTGGCATACTCGGGCGACGTGACAAGGAAGCGGCGGTTCGAGGCAAGTTTGCGCTGCGTGATCCTTAGGTTTGGCAACCGCCCGACATGGATCAGGACATCCCAAAGCCCTTCACCCATTGCGCCGACAGGATCTTCGCGAAGGCTGAGCGTCGACCGCAGGTCCGGGTTTTCGTTCCCGAAGCGTGCAAGAACCGGCGCCACACGCAAACGCCCGAAACCGAAGGGCGCGATGACATGAAGCGGACCCTCGATGCGGCCCGCCCGGGCAGACATTTTCTCTGACAGTCTTTCGACATCGTCCAGAATTATCTTCGCCCGATCGACGAGATAATCTCCTTCTGCAGTCAGCCTGAGCGGCCCGCGCCCGCGTTCGATGAGCCGTAGTCGTAGCCGGTCTTCTAGCGCCGCCAATCGCTGCGAAACCGCGGGTGGGGTCACGTTCAGACTACGCGCCGCTGCCGCGAGGCTCGGTTCGGCGGAGAGTGCGGTAAGAAAACGGAGATCGGACATATCAAGCATTAAGTTACAACTTAACATAAGATTAAGTCAGGGTGAATATGACATTAATGCTTGGGATGCTAATCATCGGGAACTGATAGAGGATTTGCCGATGATGACACCGGACCTGTCCAGCCCTTTTGCTATGCCCACACCAGCGCTGCTATTGGACGAGAAGCGAATGATGCAGAATATCGCGCGGCTGGCCAGGCGCGCGGAAAGATTGGGTGTTTCGCTACGCCCTCATGTGAAAACAGCGAAATCCGTCGATGTCGCACGCCGATTGACTGGTGGTGCGTCCGGCCCGATTACGGTGTCGACCCTGGCCGAAGCAGAAGTGTTCTTCGACGCAGGGCACTATGATATTCTCTACGCAGTCGGAATCGCGCCGCAGAAGCTGGAACGCGTGCAGGCGCTGCGTGCACGTGGCTGCGATCTCGTGGTGATCCTGGACTGCGACGCGCAGGCGCAGGCCGTGGTGCAGTCGGATGTTCCCGCCCTGATAGAAATTGATAGTGACGGTCATCGCGGCGGGCTTCGACCGGATGATCCCTCGCTTGTCCGGATCGGTCGCACCCTGCACGACGCCGGCTGCCTGCGCGGTGTGATAACCCATGCGGGCGAAAGCTACACTGTTCGCGGCGTGGCTGCCCATGCCGACTTTGCAGAACTGGAACGCAAAGCCGCCGTCTCGGCCGTCGGGGCGCTGCATGACGCGGGGCTGCCGTGCCCGGTCGTAAGTGTCGGATCAACCCCGACCGCCCACGCCGCGCGCGATCTGATTGGCGTGACGGAGCTGCGGGCTGGGGTCTACATGTTCTTCGACCTCGTGATGGCGGGGATAGACGTCTGCGCCGTGGACGACATTGCAATCAGTGTGCTCACGACCGTCATCGGACATCAGCCGGCAAAGGGCTGGACGATGATTGACGCGGGCTGGATGGCCCTGTCGCGCGATCGCGGCACGGCGGCGCAGGATGTGGATCAGGGCTATGGTCTGATCTGCGATGTGAACGGCAATGTTTTGCCCGACCTTATTGTAAGTAGCGCCAATCAGGAGCACGGAATCATATCGCATCGTTCCGGTGTGGATGGTGCGATGCCATATATGCCCGTCGGTACCCGCCTGAGGATCCTGCCCAACCACGCCTGCGCGACCGCTGCGCAGCATGACCGCTACAATGTGTTGCCGCAGGACGGCGGGCCAATGCAGATATGGCCACGTTTCGGCGGCTGGTAAGGGGAAAGTAATGATCATCATAACCGAAGCGCAGTCTTCTGCCATCGTTACGCTGGAACTTGCCTTCAAGGCGGTGCGCGATGCGTTCATCGCCGCCATCGCGCCGGATGCTACAAGTTTTCCGGTGGTGATCGCTCATGCAAGCGACCCGCAGAACCGTTTCACCATCAAATCGGCGTCGGGTGCAGAACTGGCCGGACTGAAGGTCGGGGCCTATTTTCCAACAAATGATGCACATGGTCTACCGCGCCATGCCTCGACCGTTCTGCTGATCGACCAGAACACTGGACGCATCGGCGCTGTCATTGAGGGGTCTGCCGTCAATTGCTACCGCACCGCCGCAGCGGATGCGGTGGCAACCGATGCTCTGGCGCGTCCGGATGCCGAAGTTTTGACCCTGTTCGGAACCGGCCATCAGGCCGCCTACGAGGCGCGGTCTGTCGCGCGCATCCGAAAGCTGTCCCGTCTGCTGGTGGTCGGCAGAGATCCCTCTCGCACCGATGCCTTTGTCGAACGGTTGCGCAGCGCAGCCTTACCGGCCGAGGCCGCGACGGCGGAAGCGGCTGTCCGTGCCGCAGATATCATTGTCACTGTAACAACAGCCACCAAGCCGCTTTTTGAGGCCGAATGGGTCCGTCCGGGAACGCATATTTCTTCCATGGGGTCGGACTCCAAGGGTAAACAGGAACTTCCCGACGATCTTTTCCCGCGCGCCCGTCTGTTCTGTGATCTTCCGGAACAGTCACTACGCATCGGTGAATTCCAGCACGCGGACCCCAAAGCACCCCCGACTGCCATCGGAGCGGTTTTGTCTGGCAATTCGGAGGGCCGTCGCAATGAAAGGGAGGTCACGATATTCGACAGCTCGGGCATCTCACTTCAGGATCTGTATATAGCGAAGGCCATCCTTGATCGGAAAACTGCAGCCCCGCCAGCGGATAGGCGGCGTGGGGATATTGCTTAGGCCCACCGCAAACGAACAAGCGACCTTTAGCGCCTTGAACGGCAGAATCTATTGCGACGCGGACCTTCAACGTCATCTTTCGCTGCCTGCCGCGTCGAATCGGCACGCAACTCCGGTCAGACAAGGTTAGATTATTTGTGGAAAGCACCCTCACCAAGGCCATCACCACAACAGGAAGTTTCATGCCTGATTTTGTCGCCCTCGACCCTGTCCCAAATTTCGGCCGGCGATAGGAGGAAGAAATGGCAACACTCCTTCTGACCAAAGAACAGGTTCGTGGTCTGATCCGCATGCCTGACGTCATCACAGCAGTCGAGGACGCGTTTCGTGCCTTCTCCGGCGGAGAGGTCGTGCAGCCGCCCTATATGGGCCTGCACATGTCGGAACCAGGGGCCGAGATTGACTTCAAAGCCTGCTACCATGCGGAAACCGAGCGGGTTTCGCTCAAGGCATCCTCGGGCGGGTACCGCGATAATTCGGGCCGCTATGGTCTTCCCAATGGCATGGGCACGGTGCTGTTATTCGACGGCTCAAGCGGCGCGCTTCTCTGCGCGATGGATGGTAGCCTGCTGACAGGGTTTCGTACCGGCGCGGCAGGGGCGGTGTCGGTCCGGGCCATGGCGCGCGAGGATGCGCGCGTGCTGGCGATGATCGGAACGGGCAATCAGGCGCGCATGCAGGTTCGCGCCATCCGCGAGGTGATCGAAATCGACTGCATCCACGCCTGGGGCCGGTCGCCCGCAGGGCTGGCCGCGTTCAAGACAGACATCGAGGCCGAATTCGACCTGCCGGTCATTCCTGCCGCCAGCGCCCAGCAGGCCGTGGCTGTGGCCGATATCGTCGTGACCACGACCCGCGCCAGTGCTGTTGTCCTGCAGGCAGGATGGCTGCAGCCGGGCACGCATGTGGTGGCCATTGGAACAGACCAGAAAGGCAAGCAGGAGCTTGCCCCCGATATCTTACGCACCGCGCGCATCATCGCCGACAGCCGCGCTCAATGCCGTGACAAAGGCGAGGTGCAGCACGCGATCCGCGCGGGGCTGGTCGCGGATGTGCATGCCGAGATGGGCGAGGTGCTTCTGGGCCGCGAACCGGGCCGCGAAACCCGCGATCAGATCACCATCTTCGATTCCACCGGCATGGCCATTCAGGACACCACCACCGCCGCCCTGATCCTGCGCCTTGCGCAAAAGAGCGGGATTGGCACCACATTTGATTTCCTCGCATCAGAGACGTGACAGATGACACAAGCTCCGTCCCTTCAGGACATCCTTGACGCGCACGAGCGCATAAAGCAGCATATCCGCCACACCCCGCTTCTGCGCACGGAGAAGATCGACCTCGCGGCGGGCTGTCAGATATGGCTGAAGCCTGAAGTCCTGCAGGTCACCGGGGCCTTCAAGATCCGTGGTGCACTGAATGCCACGCTGCAACTGCCACCCGAGCGGGTGGCGCGCGGGTTCATCGCCTCATCCTCGGGGAACCATGCACAGGGTTTATCTTGGGCCGCACGGATGCTGGGCACCAGTGTGACGCTGGTTTTGCCAACAAATACGCCGCCACTCAAAATCGCCAACACCAAATCGCTGGGGGCCGAGGTTATCCTCTACGATGGTGACACCGCCGCGCGTTGGGAACAGGCCTATCGCATCGCTGATGAACGCGGGCTGGAAACGATCCACGGTTTTGAGGACCCGCGTGTGATGGCAGGGCAGGGCACCATAGGCTGCGAAATCCTTGCCGATCTGCCCGACGTGGACACTGTGATCGTGCCTTTGGGTGGCGGCGGGTTGATTTCCGGCGTTGCGACAGCGATCAAAGGCTTGAACCCGAATGTGCGGGTGGTGGCGGCCGAACCGGCGCTGACGCCGAAATATTATAGAAGCCGGATCGAAGGGCGGCGCGTCTCCCTGCCGTTGGGCAACACCATCGCTGACGGGTTACGCATCAGCGTTCCAGCGCAGAACCCCTGGCCGATCATCGAACGTCATGTCGATGAAATCGTGCTGGTCGAGGATGAACACATCGTAGCTGGCATGCACATCCTTGCACGCGACGCGAAGCTGATCGCGGAACCTGCGGCCAGCATCGGCATTGGTGCGCTTATCGCCAGCGCGGTCAATGTCCGGCCCGATGAAAAGGTCTGTGTGCTGCTCACCGGCGGCAACTGGGATCTGGCCGATCTGGCCGAGGTTTACGCCCGGAACCTGTCAGGCGCATTATGAATGCCGTCGCCGCGCAGCATTGGTTTCAGACGGCGGGTGTGCTCGTGTACGTCCATAAGGACACTCGATAGACAATCACAACAACAAACCGCCAGACGGCCCTCGGCGAATGCTTACGTCGGGCCACGCGAACCTTCGTTTGCTTCTCGATCAGGCAAAGCAATTGCTAAGGCGATTGCAGGACGCTATCCAGCAAGAACAGATCATGAAGCGCTGGCCGGAATTGCAACGACTGTGGTTGACGACGCGCGATCCATGATAATGGAGGGCATGGAGACAGCCGACGTGATTCGCAAGGGCCTATTTTACGCCAATGGCATGACCGCAGTGCAGCGGTTTACTTAACGCGCAGCATAGTTACGGCCAGCGCAAGGTTACACTCAACCCAGCTGAATTTGCGACAGAACTCTGCGACAGCCTATCGAACCTTCCGGTCTGTTTCACCAGTATAGAGACGGCCGCGCTCATCCGCTTCGAGCAGTTCGTTAATCACATTTCGCAGGTGGCGCGACATTGCGTTATACGCGGCCTCGCGGTTGCGCATGCGGATGGCCGCCAGGATCGCATGATGATCGCCCACCCAGAGTGGGCGGACGCTGGCGGGATAGATGTGCTCGTGAAGTTTGCGCCACATCGGTGATTGGTCGCGTTGTTGCCACAGTGCCTCGACCATCGAGACGATCACCGAATTGCCTGTCATCCGGGCGATGGTCATGTGAAAATTCCGGTCGCCCTGCTCGTGGAGCAGGAGCACGTCAGTCTCCTGCTCCATCTGGGCGATGCAGTCCTCGAGTTCTAGCTCGTCATAGCGCGTGGCCCTTTCGGCAGCCAGACCCGCCGCGCTGGACTCGATGGCCATGCGTGCTTCAAGCAGCTCGAACGGGCCGGGGCCAGCATCTATTTCGGAAAGATCCAGTGCTGTTTCAAGCGCCGAACGAATAGACTTGCGGCGCAGAATCGTAATTCCCGCGCGACCGCGCACCTCGACTATGCCCTTCATTTCCAGCGCGATGACAGCTTCACGCACGACGGGCCGGCTGACGCCGAGTTCCTCCGCCAGCTCGCGCTCGGACGGAACACGCCAATTCGGATCGGCGGCGTGTTCCTCGATTTTTGTGGCCAGTTGCCGTGCAATTGTCTGATACAGGCGAGGGTTGTCGCCTTGAGTCACCGGGTGGGACGACTTTGGCATCTGGAACCTTTCGTAGCGAGTGTTGCCGGGGCCTGCAGCCGACCACCGATTCCGAAGCCTAGGGAAGCCAGGATCTGTAGAGCGGATGTTCTTCGGAGATCGGCAACGCCACGCACCGACCCGTGCGCTGGGAATAATAGCCGGCGGTCACCAGTTCAAGAGAATTGCGCGCATCGTGCAATGTTACCGGCAACTCTTCCCCGTGTATGATTGCATCATGGAACAGGTCGAACTGGCGGGTATAGCCGTCCTCTGCCTGCGGAAGTTCGGCGAGAAAGTCGTCAATCCGCTTCTGGTGTTCGGCTGTACCTGCAGTGAAAACCCATGGATCACGCCCCATAGTGTACGGCTCCGTGATCGATTCCGCCACAAGATCATGATAGCAGAAGCGCAAGCGGGAAATTTCCTTGCGAGAGCCGAGGGTCATGGAAAGCGTTGCGAGGGAGCCGTTCTGCATCCGCACCGCCAGGGCCATGGTGTCCTCGACCTCGATTTCGTTGACCAGTGTGTCGCCAAAGGCAAAGACGTTCTGGCAATCGCCGTGGATATAATGGAGCATGTCATGCGCATGAATGGCATGTCCCAGCAGCCCGCCACCCAGTTCCGTGGCCCATTTCCCGCGCCAGGGCACGTCGTAGTAATCAGGGCCGCGCCACCAATGTGTCTCGATGGTGGTCATGAAGGGTTTGCCGGTCAGGCCCGCCTCGACCAGACGCTTGAGTTTTTGCAGGCCAGTGCCATAGCGATACTGAAAGATAGGCATCAGCTTGCAATCCGTGCGCCCCACGATGCGGATCATCTCGTCGACCTCTGCGAGGGAGCCGAAAAGCGGCTTCTCGCAGATCACATGCTTGCCTGCTTCGATGGCCTTTTTGCACATTTCGAAATGCAGGTCGGGAGGGGTGCAGATATCCACCACATCGATGTCGTCGCGCTTAATAACCGCGTCGAAGTCACGGGTGTATTCCGCAATTCCGAACCGTTCGGCCAGTGGCCGTGCTCGGTCGTCGTCCAGTGCGCATAACACCTTTACGTCGAATTTGTTCTTGTTCCACTGGTAACCGCTCAGGTGGCGCTCAGCTATGCCGGCACCGATCACCGCGACGCGTAGTCTTTCAGTCATTCTCTTCCTCCTCAATCTTTCCTGGCCAGCGTTGCAGCCTTACTCTGGGCCTCCAGCGAAAGGCGGCAAACTTCCAATACATGTCGTTGGGTCATCGCGGTTTCGGTGCGGTCGCGCACATCGTTAGCGAAATTATGGAAATAGCTTTTGGGCTCGGTCGAGCAATCAATGTACTCGACGCCCGTCTTGTTCACGAGGAACAGATGATCCTTGCCGTCACGCCCTGCGATATCGACATATTTGCGCAGCTCGATATACCCTTCTGTCCCCAAAATCAGGAGACGGCCGTCACCCCATGTCGGCAAGCCGTCGGGCGTGAACCAATCAACCCGTATATAGCCTGTGGCCTTTTCGCTGCGCAGAACCAGATCACCGAAATCCTCGAATTCGGGTGTGGCGCGGTTGGCAAAGTTGCCGACTGAACTGGTTGCAACCTCTGCGGTCTCGGATCCGGTATAGAACAGGAACTGGTCGATCTGGTGCGAGCCGATATCGACGAGGATGCCGCCGAACGCGTCATGCTTGAAAAACCAGTCGGGTCGTCCGGTTCCAAGACGATGTGGGCCGGTTCCCAGCGTCTGGATTACCTGACCGATTGCGCCTTCCGACACCAGCTTGCCCGCCTTCTCGGCTGATCTGACGGAAAAGCGTTCGGTAAAGCACACCGAGAATATCCGGCCAGTCTCGGAAATCGTTTTCTCGATCTCTGCAAGCTGCGCGAAAGTCGTGACACCAGGCTTGTCGGAAATGACATCCTTGCCGTGCCGCATGGCGGTCATGGCGATTCCCGCGCGGTCGCAAGGGATGGCGGCCGTGCAAATCACGGCAATCGACTCGTCTTCGAACAATGCGCTGCGGGCTGTGCGCGGGGAGTCGGGATAGGCATTCTCGAAGGTTTTCAGAAGCGCTGGCACAGAGGTTTCGGGGCAGTGTCCAGCCAGCTCCCACCCCTCGGCGAGCAATCCTTTTACATGATCGAAGATATGGCCGTGATCGATGCCGATGACTGCAAATTTTGGCATTTGATATGGTTCCTCCGGTGACGGTGTAAGTGATCTTGCAGGCAATGTCTGGTAAGACCAGTTACTGATAATTTAAGCCCTGTCAACGGTGGTGGACCTGCAGAGGAATAAAAATATCATCTAACATACTGCATATTAATAACTATTTTTAAGGAAGAAAATTATCGTTGACAATCTGGTAAGACCAGATGCAGTGTGTTCGCGATCGATAGCGCTATCATCAGGCTGCCATCGACGGGTGTCTAGGGGGAAGAAAAGGGAGGAAGACATGGGTATTTCGAAAATGTGGATGTCCAGTGCTGCAGGCCTGGTATTCGCTGTCACTGCGGGGACTGCCGGTGCGCAGCAAGTGGTCATCTGGTGCCTCGATAACGGTTACAGCTGCCCGACGCTGGCGCCGGTCGTCGAGCGCTACAATGCCGCGAACCCCGATACGACCGTGGTTCTGGAACAGGTTGCTTATCAGATAATGCT
>NZ_JBHYFM010000020.1:0-49165 GCF_051859525.1 Roseinatronobacter sp.
AGACCCCGGCCCGCCGATGGTGCGGGCTTCATCCAAGTGCGAAGGGCCGCAACAGACCAAGACCACCCGAATTTGCATTGCCAGCCAGCATATAAACACTACAGCGCGCGCCAGCCGATATCGCGACGACAAAACCCGTCAGGCCATTCAATCCTGTCCACCATGCCATAAGCCCGCTGTTGCGCCTGTGCCAGCGTCGCCCCGCGTGCCGTGACGTTCAGCACCCTGCCGCCATTGGCCAACAACCTGCCATCCGCCCGCACAGTGCCCGCATGGAACACCATATGCGAACTGTCCTCGGGGCAGGCATCCACGCCCCTGATTTCAGTGTTTTTCGCATAGCTGCCCGGATAGCCCTTTGCGGCCATTACAACCGTCATGGCATGATCATCGGCCCAGTTGACCTGCATCTGGTCAAGCCGCCCGTCGGCACAGGCCAGCATCAGGTCCAGCGCCTGCCCGCCAAGGCGCATCATCAGAACCTGACATTCCGGATCGCCAAAGCGCACGTTATATTCCACAAGTCGCGGCTGCCCGTCCTTGATCATCAGCCCCGCATACAGCACACCCTGATATGGCATGCCGCGCCGCACCATTTCGGCCATTGTCGGGCGCACGATCCGGTCCAGCGCGATTTGCGCAATCGCATCCGTCAGGACCGGCGCGGGCGAATAGGCGCCCATACCGCCCGTGTTGGGGCCGCTGTCCCCCTCGCCCACGCGCTTGTGGTCTTGCGCTGTGCCAACGGGCAGGCAGGTTTCGCCATCGACCAGCACGAAGAAACTGGCCTCCTCACCGTCCATGAATTCCTCGATCACCACCTCGGCACCCGCTGCGCCGAATTCACCGCCGAACATGGTGTCAACGGCGTCCAGCGCCTCTGCCTCGGTCATGGCAACGACAACGCCCTTGCCTGCCGCCAGCCCGTCGGCCTTGATGACAATCGGCGCACCCTGATCACGCACATAGGCGCGGGCGGCATTCGCATCCGTAAAATGCGCATAGCCCGCAGTGGGGGCATTGACGGCAGCGCAAATCTCCTTGGTAAACGCCTTGGACGCTTCCAGCCGCGCCGCCGCTGCTGATGGTCCGAAACAGGCAATACCCGCCGCGCGCAACCGGTCGCCCACCCCTGCGGCAAGGGGCGCTTCGGGCCCGATGACAACAAAATCAATGGCGGTTTCTTCGCAAAACGCCACGACTGCATTGCCATCATTTATGTCCAGCGCCGCGCATTCGGCAATCGCCTCCATCCCTGCATTTCCCGGCGCACAGATCAGCCTGTCGCATTTGGGGTTTTGCATGATCGCCCAAGCCAGCGCATGTTCACGCCCGCCACTGCCCAACACCAGAATATTCATTGCCGCCCTCTCTTGGCCTTTGCGCTGTTGCGTTCTAGGGTGCCTTTGCCCCCATGACAAGCAATGGCACTGCAATGAACCTGATAGACGAACCGCCCAGCAACACCCCCGAATTTTCCGTGTCCGAAATTTCCGGCGCGGT
This sequence comes from Roseinatronobacter sp., assembly GCF_051859525.1. Taxonomy (NCBI): domain Bacteria; kingdom Pseudomonadati; phylum Pseudomonadota; class Alphaproteobacteria; order Rhodobacterales; family Paracoccaceae; genus Roseinatronobacter; species Roseinatronobacter sp. The sequence goes on from NZ_JBHYFM010000020.1 coordinate 1,504, forward strand.
CAAACGTGTGCTGGAAGGGGAATTCGGGCGCGTGCGGGTGCGCGGCGAGGTTGGTCGCGTGATGGTGGCGCGCACTGGACATATGTATTTCGACCTGAAAGACGACCGCGCCGTGATTGCCAGTGTCAGCTGGAAGGGACAGGTCGCGCGCATGGCCGTCAAACCCGAAGAGGGGATGGAGGTGATCGCCACAGGTCGCCTGACCAGTTTCGCGCCGCAATCGAAATACCAGCTACAGGTCGAAAGCATTGAACCCGCAGGCGCGGGCGCGCTGATGGCGATGCTGGAAAAACGCAAGGCCGTACTGGCCGCCGAGGGGCTGTTTGGCGCGGACCGCAAACAACGCCTGCCCTATCTGCCGCGCGTCATCGGTGTTGTCACTTCGCCGCAAGGGGCCGTGATCCGCGATATCCTGCACCGGCTGCGCGACCGGTTTGGCGTGCGGGTTCTGGTCTGGCCGGTCGCGGTGCAAGGGCAGACCTGCGCACCCGAAGTCGCGCGCGCCATCAAGGGGTTCAACGCCCTGCCCCATGACGGTCCCGTTCCACGCCCTGATGTCCTGATCGTGGCGCGTGGCGGCGGCTCGATCGAGGATTTGTGGGGGTTCAACGAAGAAAGTGTTGTGCGCGCCGCAGCCGACAGCCGCATCCCGCTGATTTCCGCTGTGGGCCATGAAACCGACACCACACTGATCGATTATGCCGCCGACCAGCGCGCACCCACCCCCACGGCAGCCGCTGAAATGGCAGTGCCTGTGCATGCCGATCTGGTGGCGCATCTGGCCAATCTGGACGCACGACTGATCCGGTCCGCTGGTCAGGCTGTGGCACAACGCCAGCAACGTCTGCGCGATGTGGCGCGCGCCCTGCCGCGCGCTGACACGTTGCTGGCCCCTGCCGTGCAACGGTTTGACCAATGGGCCGAACGCTTCCCCGGATCATTGCGCGCCGCGCTGCACAGCAAGACGCAGGAATTGCGCGGCATCGCCGCAGGACTGCGCGCCAATTCGATCACCCACCAGATCGACAAGGGCCGCGACCGGCTGGCCGAACGCGCCAGCCGCGCCACCCGCGCGGTCACCAACACCCTTGACCGGCAGACCACCCAACTGGCCGCGCTGGAACGGCTGCGCCAGTCGCTGGGCTATCCCGCAACATTGCAGCGCGGCTATGCTGTGGTGCGCGATGATGCAGGCGCGGTGCTGACCTCTGCGCAGGCGGCCAGCCGCAAACCTGCCTTGCAGGTCGAATTCGCGGATGGTGTGCTTGATGTCCTGCCGCGCAAACCTGACAAACCCGCGAAGACCAAATCGCCACCCCCGCAACAAGGGGACTTGTTCTGACCCCGCCAATGACCGCCGCGCGGGTAAAGGGTTTAACGCTGTTTTTGCTTAACGCTGTTTTTTCTTGAATCGCGGTTCGGTCCGGGCCAGCAGGCGGCGAATATTCTCGCGGTGGGTATAAAACACCAGCAGTTTCATCACGACCAGCAGCGCCACCAGTGACATATACCCCAACAGCGCCGCAAAGATCGAACTGAACCCGCAGGCCACCAGTGCCGAAAGCGACGAATAGCGGCTAAGTTTGAATGTCACCAACCATGCCGCACAGGTTGCCAACCCGACCGGCCATGCCAAGGCCAGCGTGACCCCGATAAAGGTTGCAACCCCCTTGCCGCCCCTGAACCCAAGATAGACGGGGTATAGGTGCCCCATAAATGCCGCCAGTGCCGCAACCTGCGCGGCATCCGGCCCGAGGGCCCACCACGCAATCAGCGCGGCAATACCGCCCTTGGCCGCGTCCAGCAGAAATGTCAGACCGCCCGCCAGCTTGTTGCCGGTGCGCATGACATTTGTCGCGCCAATATTGCCCGACCCGATGTCGCGCAGGTTTCCCAGCCCCATCAGGCGCGCAATCACAACCCCGAACGGGATCGATCCAACCGCATAGGCCACCAGTCCGACCAGCCCCAACAGCCACAAGGGTGTCATCACGTCGGGCATGGCCTAGTCCCCCTGCCTGTGAACACAAACGCCACCCACAAATGTTGCCAGAACCCGCCCTTCCATGCGGGCCCCGTCAAAGGGTGTGTTCTTGGATTTCGATTGCAGCGTGAAACGGTCCAGAACGAAGGGCGCATCGGGGTCGAACAGCACCAGATCGGCAGGCGCACCGGCACATAGCCGCCCCGATTCCAGCCCCAACCGCCGCGCGGGGTTCAGCGACAGCGCACGCCAGATCTGCGCCAGCGCCAAGTCCTCGGAATGATACAGCCGCATTGCCGCAGGCAGCAGCGTTTCCAGTCCAACCGCGCCCGCCGCCGCCTCCTCAAAGGGCAGGCGTTTGGATTCCTCGTCCTGCGGGGTGTGCATGGAACAGATGATGTCAATCAACCCCGACTCCACCGCCTCGACCATGGCGCGGCGGTCATCTTCGTGGCGCAGGGGGGGCTTGAACTTGAAGAAGGTCCGGTAATCCCCCACATCCAACTCGTTCAGTGTCAGGTGATGGATGGAAATACCCGCTGTCACATCCAGCCCGTTGGCTTTCGCGCGTTCCAGCGCAGGCAGGCTGCGCGCACAAGTGACCTGATCGGCGTGATAGCGCGCGCCGGTCATTTCGACCAGCCCCATGTCACGGTCCAACCCCATACGCTCGGCCATGGGGGATACAGCAGGCAGGCCCCGCAATGATGCGAATTTTCCGCTGGTCGCACATGTCCCGCGCGACAGGCCCTGATCTTGCGGGTGCCCGACAATCAGCGCGCCCAGCCCCTTGGCATAGCTCATGCAGCGCGCCAGAATTCTGGTATCGACGGTAACATTGTCCCCGTCACTGAAGGCCACCGCGCCCGCATCCATCAAGAACCCGATCTCGGACATCTCGCGGCCCGCACGACCGCGTGTCAGCGTGGCCATCGCACGGATATTGACAGGCGTGCGCGCCTGCGCGCGGCGGGTGACATATTCCAGCACTTCGGGCGTATCAATCGCCGGGTCTGTATCGGGGCGCATGACAATCGTGGTCACCCCCCCCTTCGCTGCCGCCAGCCCTGCAGTGCGCAGGCTTTCCTTATGCTGCGCGCCCGGTTCACCAACCTGAACGCCCATATCGACAATGCCGGGGGCCAGACATTTGCCGTTGCAGTCAATCTGTTCCGCGCCATCGGGACATGGGCCGTCAAGTTCCGCGATCATCCCGTCACGCACCAACAGCGCCCCTATGCGTTCCTGCCCTGCTTCAGGGTCGATCAGGCGGGCATTGTGGAACCATGTCATCATCTGGCCAATCTTCCCTGTGCATCATCTTGCCAAAAATACTCTCGGGGGGGGCGGGCCGCAGGCCCGTGGGGGGCAGACAGCCCCCCCGCCTTGGCCAAAATATCCTTGATGCCCATCATGCCCCCTTGCGCCTCGCGCGTTTCACGCGCGCAGCTTCAATTTCTGCGATCACCGCCTCGGCGCCCGCCACATGCTTGATCAGATGCTTGTCGCCGGTTTTGGTAATGATCTGGATGTCGCCAAACAGGCGGCGCACCTTCTCCAGCTCCAGCAGGAAAACCTGCCGCCCGCCGGGGCCGATCAGGCGCATATTGGTCACAATCCAGTGGAATTTCATCTGTTCCGAATACAGCCACAGTCCGCGCACACCCAGCGCCAGAACCGCACCCAGCGACCCGATGGCCACATGGTCCGACCCCATGAAGGCCAGCACCATGCCCACAACCCCCATGCCCAGCACGGCCATCACGCCATGATCGCGCCAGTAGGTGGCCTTGTCCGACCGGATGTCGCGCAGCTTTTTCTCACCCGGTTCGGGGTCAAAAACCGTCTCGGCCATTGTGCTTTCGCGGATCTGCTCACCCATGATCAACTGCCCGCAGCCGTTCGCTTTCGCGCTTGCGGCGCAGGTTGCCCGCCAGCAGGTCCATTGCTGCCATACGCACCGCGACCCCCATTTCCACCTGTTCCTGAATGACCGAGCGGTTGATGTCATCGGCAATGGCCCCGTCAATTTCCACGCCCCGGTTCATCGGGCCGGGATGCATGACAATCGCATCTTCTTTCGCATAGGCCAGCTTTTCGGCGTCCAGCCCGTAGCGGTGGAAATATTCGCGCTCGGACGGCACAAAGCCCCCGTCCATGCGTTCGCGTTGCAGCCGCAGCATCATCACCACATCGGCACCTTCCAGCCCCGCGCGCATGTCGTCGAACACTTCGACGCCGAATTCGCCAACCTGCGCGGGCATCAATGTCGGCGGCCCCACCAGACGCACGCGGTTTTCCATCTTGCCCAGCAGCAGCAGGTTCGACCGCGCCACGCGGCTATGGGCAATATCGCCGCAAATGGCCACGGTCAGGCGGTGCAACCGCCCCTTGGCGCGCCGTATGGTCAGCGCGTCCAGCAGGGCTTGTGTGGGGTGTTCGTGCCTGCCGTCACCTGCATTCAGCACCGCGCAATTCACTTTTTCCGCCAGCAGGTTGACGGCGCCGGAATTCCCGTGCCGCACCACCAGCAGGTCGGGGTGCATCGCGTTCAGCGTCAGGGCCGTGTCAATCAGCGTCTCGCCCTTTTTCAGGCTGGACTGTGCCATCGCCATATTCATGACATCCGCGCCCAACCGTTTGCCTGCCAGCTCGAAACTGGCCTGTGTGCGGGTCGAGGCTTCAAAAAACATGTTGATCTGCGTCATGCCGGCCAACACGGTGGCATGTTTTTCGGCCGAACGGTTCAGCGCGACATACTCTTCGGACAGATCAAGGATTGTGGTAATTTCCGCAGGGTGCAGCGGCTCGATTCCCAGCAGGTGGTTTTGCGTGAATGTCATGTCGCACCCTTTGATACCGAAACCTGCCCCGTTATAGAAACCACACGCCGCAACGACAAGGCCGCTTTACGCGCCCTGTGCGCTGCGGCATATGTTAGGGTATGACCACAATGGAACCCTGGCAAACTGACTGGCATATCGCACGCGCCGCCCTTGAGTGGCAGTTGGACATGGGTGTGACTGAAGCCATCTGTGACACGCCCGTCAACTGCTATGACCTGCCCCAGAAGCGCGAAGCCCCGCAGGCGAAATCCGGCGCGGCACCCGCACAGGCCCGCGCCGAACCCGCGCAGGACGCCCCCGACCCGATCGCGATTGCACGCCACGCCGCCGAATCAGCGCAGGATCTGGCGGGATTGCAGGCTGCACTGGCCGCGTATGAGCATTGCGAACTGAAACTGGGGGCGCGCAATCTGGTCTTTGCCGACGGGCAGCCCAACGCCCGCGTGATGATAATTGGCGAGGCTCCGGGCCGAGAGGAGGACCGCCAGGGCAAGCCCTTCGTGGGCGAGGCCGGCCAGCTTCTGGACCGCATGTTTGCAGCCATTGGCATGGCCCGCGAAAACCCCGACCCTGCCAAGGCCGTCTATATCACCAATATCCTGCCATGGCGCCCCCCGCAAAACCGCGACCCCTCCAGCGAGGAACGCGCGATGATGCGCCCGTTTGTCCAGCGCCATATCGACTTGATCGACCCTGATATCCTTGTGCTGATGGGGCGCATTTCCGCAGGGACATTACTGGACACAAGCGAAGGGATCACACGGTTACGCGGGCAATGGCGCGAATTCATGGGCCGCCCCTGCCTGCCCATGCTGCATCCGGCCTATCTGTTGCGCAACCCGCCGATGAAGCGTCATGCATGGGAAGACCTGTTGTCGCTACAAGCCAGATTAAGGGATACAAAATGACACGCTTGGACATGGAAAAACCCTTCGTGCCCGTGCGGTTTGCCGTATTGACCGTGTCCGACACGCGCGATGCGGCATCGGACAAATCCGGCGACACGCTGGCAGGGCGCATTGAGGGCGCAGGCCATGTGCTGGCCGCGCGCGCCATTTTGCGCGACGAACGCGCCGAAATCGCAGCCAGATTGCGCGATTGGTGCGCCGACCCCGAAATCGACGCGATCCTGACAACCGGCGGAACCGGCCTGACCGGTCGCGATGTCACGGTCGAGGCCCACCGCGATGTCTATGAAAAGGAAATTGACGCGTTCGGGACCGTTTTCACGATTGTGTCCATGCAGAAGATCGGCACATCGGCCATACAGTCGCGCGCTTGCGCGGGTGTCGCGCAGGGCACATATCTGTTTGCCTTGCCCGGATCACCGGGGGCGTGCCGCGATGCGTGGGATGAAATTCTGGCCCATCAGTTCGATTTCCGGCACCGTCCTTGTAACTTTGTCGAGATTTTCCCGCGTCTGGATGAACATCTGCGACGGAAATAGAAATTTCCACGTTATAGGGGGGTGAACCAAAGCTGCGTTTGCGGCGTAATACCTGATACGCGCGCCAAATCCGAACCGGAGTAATCATGCGTTTTTTAACCCGAAGCCTTGTTGCGCTATTGCTGGCGTCAGTGTCCGTGGGCGCATTGGGCTATGCGGGGTTTTCACTGGTTTCGGCCATTCAGGACCGGAACGCGGCCACAGGCAGACAGGCCACAGCGCGCGAACGGGTCTTCACCGTGCGCGCCGTTATGGTCACGCCCGCCGAAATATCACCCACCCTGTCGGCCTTTGGCGAGGTGCGGACACAACGCGCACTGGAATTGCGTGCCCCGATCGGCGGGCGGGTTCTGGAAGTGGCGCAAGGGTTTGAAGATGGCGCGGACGTCACAGAAGGGCAGTTACTGTTCCGGATTGACCCTGCCGACGCGGCCTCGGCGCTGGCGCTGGCGCAATCGGACCTGTCGCGCGCGGATGCCGAATTGCGCGACGCCGAACGCGCGCTGGTGCTGGCCGCCGAAGATGTGAACGCCGCAGAAGCGCAGTTCGACCTGCGCGAACGCGCCCTGTCCCGCCGTCAGGGGCTGGCGGAACGCGGTGTTTCCACCGAAGCCGCGCTGGAGGAAGCCGAACTTGCCCTGTCATCCGCGCGGCAGGCTGTTGTCGGGCGCAGACAGGCGCAGGCACAAGCCGAAGCGCGCGTCGATCAGGCGCGCACCGCGCTGGAGCGGCAACAAATTTCCGTGGAGGAGGCGCAGCGCAGGCTGGATGATACCCGCGTCCATGCCAGCTTCAGTGGAACGCTGGCAGATGTGAATATCGTCGAAGGCCGGATTGTGAACACCAGCGAACAGCTGGCGCGCATTATCGACCCCGCATCGCTGGAAGTCTCGGTCCGGCTGTCCACGGCGCAATATCTGCGCCTGCTGGATGATGCCGGTGCACTGCGTGACACTGGCGCCGAAATCGTGCTGGACGTGGCAGGGTTCGAGATCACCTCTCCGGGGCGGGTTCTGCGGGCCTCGGCCACGGTCGAGCAGGGCCAAAGCGGGCGGCGGCTGTTTGTGGAACTGAACGCCCCGCGCGGCTTCCGGCCAGGCGATTTTGTGACCGTGCGCCTGCAAGAACCCGCATTGCAGAATGTGGCGGTGGTGCCCGCCTCTGCAATCACGGCCCGCAACGAGGTGCTGGTCATTCAGGACGACAACCGGCTGGCGGCGACTGCGGTGCGCGTGCTGCGCAGGCAGGGCGATGATGTCATCATCGAGGCCGCAGACCTGAACGGGCGCGAGGTGGTGCGCGAGGTTACCCCCAATCTGGGCAGCGGCATTCAAGTCCGGCCCCTGCGCGAAAACGCCGATGGAACACCGGCCCCCGAGGCCGATGAAATGGTGACACTGGATGCCGGTCGCCGCGCACAACTGATCGCGCAGATTGAAGGGAACACAGGCATGCCCGAACAGGTCCGCGCCCGCATGATTGCGCAGCTTTCGGAAGATCAGGTGCCCGCGCAAATGATTGAACGCATTGAGAATGGGGGCGGCGCGGGCGGTGGTCGTGGGCGCGGCGGCCCGACGGGCGGGGGCTGAGCATGACCGGACAGGCCGCATTGCGCACCGCGAAGGACCGGCTGGCGGTTCAGGCACTGGGTATTTTCCGCTATTTCACACGGCACAGAACGGCAGCAAACCTGCTGCTGGTCATCATGCTTGTTTCAGGGCTGGCGGCAATTCCACAAATGCGCGCGCAGTTTTTCCCTGATGTTATTGTCGACAATATACGCATTGATATTCGCTGGACGGGGGCTGGTGCCGAGGATGTGGATGCCGCGATTGTCCAACTGGTCAGCCCCACGCTTCAGGCGGTCGAAGGGGTGGCGCGGGTGTCCAGCCAGTCCACCGAGGGGCGCGCGCGCTTCACGCTGGAATTTGAAACCGGCTGGGATATGGGGCGCGCCAGCACCGACGTGCAAGACGCGCTTGATACCGTCAGCAACCTGCCCGATGACGCGGACGACCCTGTCGCGCGCCGGTCCGGCTGGTCGGACCGTGTAACGAATGTGGTTGTGACCGGCCCTGTTGCTGTCGAACAACTTGCCCGCTTTGCCGACGAATTCGCGGCACGCCTGTTTGATGACGGGATCACCCGCGTCAGCGTGTCCGGCGTTGCCAGTGCCGAAGTCATGGTCGAACTGCCATCCCGCAACCTGATTGAACATGACATCGGCATGGCCGATATCGCGCAGGCCATTCGCGCCACCATCAGCATGGACCCCACCGGCGAAGTCTCGGCAGGGGCGGCGCGGGTGCGCACAGGCGCCGAACGGCGCAGTGCCACGGATATTGCCGAAATCGCCCTGCGCACGCGCGCAGACGGGTCCGTTTTGCGTATCGGCGATGTCGCGCAGGTGCGCGAAGGCACAATAGACCGTGACCGCGCCTTCTTCGTTGGGGAAAACCCTGCGATCACGATGCGCGTTGACAGGTCCGAACAGGGCGATGCGATTGCCATTCAGGCCCGTGTTGAACAACTGGCCGAACAGATGAATGCGGGGCTGCCCGAAGGCACGCGCATCGAACTGGTGTCCACGCGGGCGGAATTCATTTCCGGCCGGATCATGTTGCTGGTCAAGAACGGGTTGCTGGGGCTGGGGCTTGTGGTGGTGCTGTTGTTCCTGTTTCTGAATGCGCGCACGGCATTCTGGGTGTCTGCGGGCATACCCGCGGCCATGCTGGCGGCCATTGCGGTCATGTATCTGATGGGGCTAAGTTTCAACATGATCTCGCTTTTTGCGCTGATCATCACGCTGGGGATTGTGGTCGATGATGCCATTGTCGTGGGCGAACATGCCGATTACCGCGCCCGCGAACTGGGCGAGGACCCCGCACAAGCCGCTGAAAATGCAGCAACCCGCATGGCACAGCCGGTTTTTGCCGCAACAGTCACAACCGTTCTGGCCTTCGGGGCGCTTATACTGGTGGGCGGGCGTTTCGGCAGTTTGATTGCCGATATTCCCCTGACCGTGATTGCGGTGCTGATCGCATCACTGGTGGAGTGTTTCCTGATCCTGCCCAACCATATGTATCACGCCATTGCCAGCGGGCTGAAACAGCGCTGGTATGACTGGCCGTCACGGCAGGTCAATCGGGGCTTTCGCTGGGTGCGTGAACGCGGTTTCCGGCCGCTTATGCGCTTTGTCGTATTTGCCCGATATCCTGTTGTGGCAGCCCTGATTGCGCTACTGGCCACGCAGGCCGCATTCCTTGTGCGCGGGGACTTGCCGTTCAGGTTTTTCAATTCACCGGAACAGGGGTCCATCACCGGCAATATCGTCATGACAGACGGGTCCAGCCGCGAAGATACGCTGGACATGCTGCGCGAGCTGCAGCGCGCCACAGACGCCGTGATTGCAGCCGCCATTGACGATGACGGGCGCGATCCGACCACCTTCGTCATGGTGGAACTGGGCGGACAGTCGGGACGTGCATCGGCGGCTGCGGAAAACAAGGATGCGCATCTTTTGGGGTCGATCAGCATCGAACTGGTGGATGCGGATTCCCGCGCGATCACCTCCTTCGCGTTTGCGTCTGCCCTGCAAGACGAGGTGCGCGCGCATCCAAGGCTGGAAGAACTGGCGTTCCGGTCCTGGGGCACGGGGCCGGGCGGGGACACACTGTCGGTCGATCTGGCGGGCGGCGATGCGGAAACCCTGAAGGCCGCAGCCGATGCGTTGCGCGTGGCGCTTGCGCCCTTTCCGGAAATCACCGGACTGGAAGACAGCCTGCCCTATGACAAATCCGAACTTCTGCTGGAACTGACCCCGCAGGGTCAGGCGCTGGGCTTTACCATAGACGGCTTGTCGCGCGACCTGCGAAATCGTTTGTCAGGCGTCGAGGCCGCGACCTTCCCCGATGGCATCCGCACCGGACGTGTGCGCGTGGAACTGCCAGAGGCAGAGCGCGCCGCCGATTTTCTGGACAGCATGATGATGCGCGCAGAGTCCGGCGCTTATGTGCCGCTGGGTGACATTGTGTCGGTGCGCGAACGGCAGGGGTTTTCAACTGTCCGGCGCGAAAACGGGGTGCGCGTTGTCACTGTCAGTGGCGATTTGTCCGAAGATGACCCTGCCCGCGCCCGCGAGGTGTCGCTGGCATTGACCACGCAGATATTGCCGCAACTGGAAGCCGATTTTGGCATCACGACGCGCCTGTCAGGGCAGGCGGAACAGGAACGCGAATTCATGTCCGACGCCGCAATCGGACTAAGCCTGTGCCTGATCCTGATCTATCTGACGCTGGCATGGGTGTTTTCCAGCTGGACGCGCCCGCTGGTTGTGATGTCGGTTATCCCTTTTGGCATGATCGGGGTGATTTACGGACATGTCAGCTGGAATATGGCCATGTCGATGTTTTCCATTGTCGGTGTGGTCGGCATGGTCGGGATCATCATCAACGACTCCATCGTGCTGGTCACGACTGTCGATCAATACGCCAGGGATCGCGGCCTTTTCCCGTCCATCATCGATGCGGCCTGTGACCGTTTGCGGCCTGTCCTGCTGACAACACTGACCACAGTTCTGGGCCTTAGCCCGCTGTTGTTTGAAACCTCGACCGAGGCCGAATTCCTGAAACCCACGGTAATTACACTTTCCTATGGACTGGGCTTCGGGATGGTCATTGTCTTGTTGCTGGTGCCTGCGGTTCTGGCCATCGGGCATGATGTGCAACGCCAGTTCGTGTCCTTGCGGCGGGTCATCGCATTCCCGTCACGCGGGCGGGGCATTCTGGTCGTGCCGCTGCTGGCGGCTGTTGCACTGGTCCTGTGGTTTGCCGTGACAATGGGCGCGGTCTTCTGGGGCGGGACCCTGCCTGCCGGACTGGCGAAACTGGCATCCGGTATGGCGACAGACCCGCTGCGCGCAGCGCTGGTTCTGTTTCTTGGAGGGGCTGTCGTGGCGCTGCTGACCGGCTGGATCATCGGCGCAGGCGCGCTTTGGCACGCCAGCCGCAGCGCGGGCGCGCAAGGTCAGGGCGCCAGCGAACACCCCTGATGGCCCAGCGTTCCATTCTCGCTGACAAGGCTTATTCTTATGGCGGACCGGTCAATCGCCCCGACCTGCCCTGATTTTGAACGCAAGCGTGTCTGGCCTGTAATTGTGCCGCCCGAACGGCTGGACGGCAGGATATGGCTGCGCAAACCCTGTCCCGGCAATTCAACCAGCAAAAACTCCTGATTGCCGGTGCTGGGAATGTCCATCTGCACACTAAGCCGCAAGCCCCTGCTGTCGGGGTCCAGATTGCAGCTTACCCCCCGCAAGCCAGCCGTGCGGGCCGCGCCGGGGCGGTCTGTCAACGCGGCGGCGATGGCGCTGTCATGCGCACCGCTGCCCGTCAGGGTTGTCTGCACCCGCAGATCGACCGGCACACAGATATCGTCGCACACACCAATACTAAGCGTCGCATCGAACCCGACCGGCGCGGCAGGGTCATGCGGCGTCAGTTCGACAGGCAGGACCAGTTCACCCGTATACCCGATGCTGTTGAAACCGGATTTCAGGAACAGCCTTGGTTCCGGCCAGTGGATACGGACCTGAGCCAGATTGGACGATGCGCCCCAATCCAGACGCGGCGCGATACCGCTTTCGCCGGGGTGGCGCCAGTATGTGATCCAGTCAGGCGACAACTTCAGGTGCAGCGCGGCAATATATGTGCCCGACTCCGTCTTCCAGCCCGACCGGATACCGGCCTGAACCAGTTCTGACGGAACCGGGCTTTGGGCCTTTGCGGCAAAGGGTGTCAGCAGCGCAGCCGCAAGTGCCACAACGATCAGGGAGTGCTTTTTCTTCATGCCCCTAGATTCCCCGTCCCGCACTGAAACGGAAGTCACAAATCAGCGACCACAAGCGGCTGTGACATCTTCGTGTCAATCTTGTCGGGTTCTGCCCCTTGGCAATAGGCTTGAAGCTGGGCATTGTAAGGTGTCCAACAGCGATAACAGTGACCCATGGCCAGCCTGACCGGAAAACTGCTGATTGCAACACCTGCCATGCCGGACCCGCGGTTCGCGCATGCGGTGGTGTTCCTGTGCGCCCAGTCCACTGAGGGCACGATGGGCCTGATCATCAACAAACCCCTGCCGGACCTGACAATCCAGAAACTGGCGCAACATCTGGAACTTGCTGGTTCCGGCGCGAATGCAGGACTTGCCGATGCGGGTGACGGGCCAATCCATTTTGGCGGGCCGGTCGAGACGGGGCGCGGTTTCGTGCTGCACACGCAGGATTATTTCAGCCCCGATGGCAGCATTGAAGTCAGTGACGGGGTCGTTCTGACCACATCCAGTGATGTGCTGGCGGGCCTTGCGCGCGGACAAGGCCCCGCACATGCGATTGCGGCGCTGGGATATGCGGGGTGGGGACCTGACCAACTGGAACAGGAACTGCATGCCGGTGGCTGGCTGCTTGCCGATCCGGACCCCGATTTGATATTTGCCACCATCGATAGTGAAAAATGGGCCAGCGCGCTGCGCAAGATTGGCGTTGATCCGCGTTTGCTGTCAGGCAATATCGGACATGCCTGAACCGGCCAGAAGCTAGCGCCTGTCACGTTCCTTCGCATTCACGAGACAGGCTCTGGTTTATTGTTTCCGCATGTTTTTATGCGCTCTAGACCCCGACCTCGGGGCCGGGACAGATCAACGGGCGTGTGCTGTTCTCGACCTCGTACAGTTCGGTGTCGGAAGTGTCGCCCATGAAACGCGCGCCTAACCCGTTGTCACTGCGCCAGAAAATCCAGCAATGCTCGGACTCTGGCGCGTCGTCATACACGAAGCAAATCTGTTCATCGCGCGGGAACCAATACCCCTCGCGGCACTGATCGCCGATGAAAGCCCAGATCGTGCGGCGTCCGGGGCGAAATTCCTCTATGCCATAGGGCGCGCCACCTGACCCGAAGGTCAGCGTGCGTCCCGTGACATAGGCTTCAAATTCCTCCGCGCTCATGGGGGTTTGCGCGAAGGCTGGCAGCACCGGAAGCAACAGCGCCAGCGCGACCAGCGCGCCGCGCATATGACCTGTGATCATGTTCATCTACGCCCCCGTTGTGGTTTGCGCACGGGCCAGAACCCTGTCCACGCGCTTGTCCATCAGTTTGAACCACAAGGCGGGCACCAGCGCAACAATCCCCATCGCAGGTAACGAATATGGCAAGACCGGATGATCCTGCGGCAGGCGCAACGCCGGATAAATGCGCGACGGGTTTGCGTGGTGGTCGGAATGGCGCGATGCATTCACCATCATATGCGACGAAAACCAATGCGGGCTGTTCCAGCTGTGGTGGCTGGCCTGCGGTTCAAAACTGCCATCGGGCAATTTGCGCCGCGCAAGGCCGTAATGTTGCAAGTAATCCACCATGGCCAGCTGCGATTGCGCATAAAAACACAGCCCCAGATAGGCCAGCACGCCCGCCCACCCGAACAGCAGCGCAACACAAGCCAGCACCACAAGCCCGCCCCCCACATATTCCACATAGGGGTTCATGCGCGCTGCGCGCGCGGCGCGCTCCGCCTCGACACGGTAGCCGCGCGTGAAACTGCCCACCCATCCGCGCAGGAAATAGCGGTAGAAGCTGCGCCCTTTGGGCGGAAAATTCGGATCGAGAGGCGTGGACACATGCACATGATGCAACAACCGGTGCGCTGTGGTGTGGTGCCCGTACAGCATAGAGATATAGACCCATTTCCCAAGCGAGAACAGGAACCTGTTGCCCCGGTGAATCAGTTCATGCGCGTTGGAATTGCTGACCTGCCCGAAATACAGCCCGAACCCGAAAAATGCGGCCACCCGTTCACCAGTGCCCAGCCCGGTCAGTCCTGCAACCGACATGACCGCGACCGGCATCAGCGCCAGATGACTTAGGGCAAGGGCAACCGACAGGCCGTTGGCGGCAGGAAATTCCCCTGCGCCCGCGCCATCAGGGCCTGATGTCGGCAGTATTTCATCCATGACAAACGCAAAGAACGACGTATAGACCACCGCGACCCACAGCGCCGCACCGCCAGCGACCCCGCCATAGGCCAGCAAAGGCACAGGTGCGAGACTGGCAAGGGCGAAGGGCAGAACCGGAAAACGCATCACATTCCATCACATTGAAAACCCTGCGCGATAAATACCACGGATTGCCCGTATGCACAGCCGCGCAAATTGCCTCAGGACAGAAAATCCAGCAAATCAGCGAATGCCACAAATTCGCTGTTGGGTTTACCCCGCATGCGATCGCGGCGGATCAGCGGGGCAACCAGAAACGCCACGGGCCTTAACCAACGCGCCATTCTGCGTGCCAGTGGGACAATCCGGCCATGATCGGCACGGCCATAGGCGGCAAGCGCGCTGTGCGCATATGCAGAAATGTCCGTGTCGTTTTGAAAAATGGAATGCAGGAGTACCATAAGGTCGCGCGCCTGCCGCACGCGCGACGCCTGCAACCGTGCCCCCGCCTCAAGGTCCAGAAACCGGATTTCGGCCTTGTTCCAGCAAATATCGCGCAGGCGCGGGCGGCCATGCGACAGGCCAGCCTTGTGCAACTGCGCAAGCGCCTCGGCGGCCAATGACAGAACATGCCGGATTTCGTCATCCGTGCCGCGGCGGGCCAGACGTGTCAGGGGTTTTCCCGCATGGGCCAGCACGATCATATCAGGCGTTTCTGCCAGAATGGGCGGCACTGGCAAACCTTTGGCCGCAAAGGCCTTCAATCGCGCCACCTCCCGGCGGAAGGCCACAGCGCCGTTCCCTTTTTGCAGCCTGAAGCGCAGCGGGGTCACCTCTGCGCGTTTGATCCAGTAGCGCCGGCCATTATGCTTCAGCTTGGCGATACGCGCATGCGGCATCTGCTGCGCAAGGCGCAGAAGTTCGGCCGCGTCTGGTGCGCTATGGGGGGCGGGGTTGGTCATGGTTGCCTATTGGACTGGCCAGCCTTCGTGGTCAAGCGGGCCTTCGTGCCCAAGCGCGCCTGTGCAATCACTTTTCAATCCGGCACGCTTGGGGTAGCAGGTATATGGCGATGCGCGCACAGACACCAAGGGGTTGGCGATGTCTTTTTTCAAGAAGCTGAAAGAGCGGATGTTCAAGTCCTCGTCCAAACTGGACGAGGGGCTGGAAGCATTGATTGATGACACGGCGGATCAGCATACCAGCCCGTCTGATTCCCCCGACACCGTGCCACCTGCGCAACAAGGCAGCAGCGATACCAGCGACACATCGCCCGCACCCGCCAAACCCGGATTGCTGGGCAGGTTTCTGGGCCGCAGCGATGCGCCGCGCCGCGAACTTGACGACGACATGCTGGAAGCGCTGGAAGATGTGCTGATTCAGGCCGATATGGGCGTCGACACCGCCATGCGCGTCACGGCAAATCTGGCCGAGGGGCATATGGGCCGCAAACTGTCCGTCCCCGAGATCAAGGGCCTTCTGGCCGATGAGATTGCCCGCATCATGGACCCTGTGGCGCGTCCATTGCCGCTGTATCCCGCGCGGCCGCAAGTGGTGCTGGTGGTGGGCGTGAATGGCGCTGGCAAGACCACGACCATCGGCAAGCTGGCCAGCCAGCTGCGCGGCGCAGGCAAATCCGTGATGATTGCCGCAGGCGACACATTCCGCGCCGCTGCCGTCGAACAGCTTCAGGTCTGGGGGGAACGCGCGGGGGTGCCGGTTCTGACCGCGCCGGAAGGGTCGGACCCCGCAAGCCTTGCCTATGACGCGCTGTCACGCGCCAGGGCCGAAGGCATTGACCTGCTGATGATCGACACGGCAGGGCGGTTGCAGAACCGCGCCGATCTGATGGAAGAACTGGCCAAGATTTTGCGCGTGCTGCGCAAACTGGACTCCGACGCGCCGCATAACACCCTTCTGGTGCTGGACGCGACCACAGGCCAGAACGCCCTGAATCAGGTCGAGATATTCCAGAAACTGGCCAATGTGTCAGGGCTGGTCATGACCAAACTGGATGGCACGGCACGCGGCGGGGTTCTGGTGGCACTGGCCGACCGTTTCGGGCTGCCCATTCACGCCATCGGCGTGGGCGAGCAGATTGACGACCTGCAACCCTTCGATCCGGCGGAATTTGCGGCGGCACTGGTGGGCACGCAGCCGGACCCCTGATCGCGGGCCGCGCGGGTCCAGCCCCCCCCCCAGAATATCACGCTACCGTGCGGGCAACACTTGCTGTGCGATACCCGCAAGGGCCAGATACAGCGTTGTCACAATAAGCCCCCATGTCACGGCCTGCGGTTGGGCAAATCCCGCCCAGGCGGCCCAACCTGCCAGCACCGTCCAGACCAGCGCCAGCGGCAGGGATATCGCGCGCCAGCGCTGCGTGCGCACGGGATGGATGAACTTCAGCGGCGTGAACATGGCCACAGCCAGAAAGCCGACAATGCCCAGAATAACCCAGAAGGAAGGCTGCACCGCGAAAATGACAATGGCGGCCATGTTCCAGCATGCGGGAAACCCGTGAAAACTGTTATCGGGGTTCTTCATCCGTGTATCGGCAAAATAGATTACACTGGCAAAGGTGATCACGATAATCGCAATCCACCCCGTCCAGCCCGGCAACAGATTGGACTGGAACAGCGCGAATGCGGGAATGAACACATAAGTCAGGTAATCAATAATCAGGTCCAGCAACTGGCCGTCAATATTGGGGGCATTCACCTTCACATGATAGTGCCGCGCCAATGGCCCGTCGATTCCATCCACGACGAAGGCAACAACAAGCCACAGGAACATCATGGGCCAGTCGCCCTGCGCGGCCTCCAGCAGGGCCAGCATGGCAAAAACGGCGCCTGTGGCCGTGAAAAGATGAACCGAATAGGCGGGCAGGTGTATATTCAAGGCATCCTCGGACGGGTTAAGGCCGGAAATCGGGCGTCATATGGCAGCGCGGCGGACATTCAGCCATGCGCGCGGGGATGGGCGGCATCATAGATATCCATCAATCTAGCTGCATCAACTGCGGTGTAAACCTGCGTCGACTGCAAAGATGCATGGCCCAGCAATTCCTGTATCGCGCGCAAATCCCCGCCTGCGGATAAAAGATGCGTGGCAAAGGAATGGCGCAGCGCGTGCGGGGTGGCCGTGGCAGGCAGGCCAAGCTGCATGCGCGTGCCCTCCATGACCTTGGCGATATGGCGGCGTGACAATGCGCCCCCGCGTTGGGCACGAAACAAGGGGGCGTCTGCGCTTTGGCCATGCGGGCAGGCGGCCAGATACTGCGCAACCGCCGCGCGCGCAACGGGCAGGACGGGGACCATGCGTTCCTTGCCCCCTTTGCCGCGAATGCGCAGCATGTCGCGCAAGGGCGCATCGCGCCCCATCAGCGACAGCGCTTCCGACACGCGCAATCCACATCCGTATAGCAGGGTCAAAACCGCCGTGTCGCGCAACCCTGTCCAGTCCTGCCGTGTTTGCAAGGCCACATTGTCCAGCATATCGCGCGCGGCAGTTTCACTTAGCGGGCGCGGCAGGTTGCGCTTGTGTTTGGGCGCACGCGCCGCAAGAATGGCCGATATGTCCAGATCCTGCCGGTCGGCGACCCAGCGGGCAAACCCCTTGACCGCGGATAATTGCCGCGCAAGGCTGCGCCCGCTGATACCGCGCGCGCGTTCCGATGCCATCCATGCACGCATATCGGACAAGGTCACCTTGCCCAGCGCCGACACCCCTTGCGTGCCCCCGTGATGGCCCGCCAGAAACCCGAGGAACCCGCCGACATCGCGTGCGTAGCCGTCAAGCGTGTGGTCCGATGCATCGTGCAGCGCGCGCATCTGGTCCAGCCAGGTCTGCAACGCGTCACGCTGGCCTGCGGATAAATGCAGGCCGCCCCCAGTCATGCCAGCCAGCGGCGCATGGAGCGTTCAAATATCCCCGCAAAGAACGCCAGCAGGTCCGTGCCCTGACCCGGCTTGAACATATGCGGATTGTCTGACGCCATGACCAGCATCCCCCCCAGGCGCTGTGCGCCCAGATCAAGGCGCATGCAGGCCTCGGACCGCAACTCGGCGCTGCGATCACCATATAGATGGCCGGTCGGCGGAATGGCCTGCCGCAAAATGACCTGACGGCCGGAATGCTGCGCGCGCCCCGCCGACATATAGCTGTCGATGAACCCCGGCGCGACGACGCACAGAACATTCGATATCCGGTCCAGCGCGGGGTCGGGCGCGGCAGTGGGGCTTTCCAACACCAGCTTGATGGCATCCACCCGCAGGATTTCGGCCACATCACCGCCAAGGTCGCGCAGGAAATCCTCGAACTGGTCGGGGTCCAGCATGCGCAGGATCGCGCGGTGTATCTGGTTTGTGCCCGACAGGTTTTCATAGGCCGCAGCGATCACTGCGCGGTGGGTTTCTTCCAGCCGGTCAAGGCGGGCTTCCAGCCGTTCCATAGCCAGACCACGCAAATCGACAATGTTATCGCCCATGCCGCGTTCGCTGGCAGACACCAGCACGCGCATCACGTCCTTGTCGTCCAGAATAAGGGCGGGGTCCGAGATGATCCGCGCGCGCAATTCTTCAAGCCCGTCGGGTTTGACTGCTGTTCCTGCCATGATGTGCCTGTCCGTTGACTGCTGCTTTTTTCTTGTTCCTGCGGACTATAGCAAATCTTACAGGATTTTTTGACCAGTTTTTTCCCAATCCTTCATGAATTGTGCCAGTCCGGCATCGGTCAAAGGGTGGAAAGCCAGCTTGCGGATGACTTCGGGCGGCGCTGTCATCACGTCTGCGCCAATGCGCGCAACGTCCAGAACATGGTTTACCGACCGGATGGAGGCCGCCAGAATCTGGGTTTCAAACCCGTAATTGTCGTAAACGGTGCGGATATCTTCAATCAGGTCCATCCCGTCCAGCGCCAGATCATCCAGCCGCCCGATGAATGGGGAAATGAATGTGGCGCCTGCCTTGGCGGCCAGCAGGGCCTGATTGGCACTGAAGCACAAGGTGACATTGACCATCTTGCCTTCACCAGTCAGCACCTTGCACGCTTTCAGCCCGTCCCATGTCAGGGGCAGCTTGACGGTGATATTGGGCGCGATTTCAGCCAGCTTGCGGCCTTCGGCGATCATGGCGTCGGCCTCCAGCGCGACGACTTCGGCGGAAACGGGGCCTTCGACAATCCCGCAAATCTCGCGCGTGACCTCAATAATGTCACGGCCGGATTTCAGAATAAGCGACGGGTTGGTCGTCACCCCGTCCACCATGCCCAGATCATTCAGCTCGCGGATCGCGGTCACATCGGCAGTATCGACAAAGAACTTCATTTCATGCCCCTTCGGGTTGCAGCCAGTGTTTGGCGGCGTCATACCTTATCTTGCCGCTTGCAGGAACCCCAATTTGCGCCATGCCCGATAACCCCGCCCCCGAATTCTTTGACGAAGGCACGCCCTGTGCCGTGCTGACCACCGAACCGGTGGGCAATGGCGTGCTGGATTATCTGGCCCCTGAAGGCGGGTGCTGGCTGGGCGCGTTTGTCGATGTGCCGCTGGGCCCGCGCCGCGTGATGGGCGTGGTCTGGGGCGGGGCCGAGGGGAAATTTGCCCGCAACAAGCTGCGCGGCATCATTCGTGTGCTGGATGCAGCCCCCCTGCGCAGCGAATTGCGCGATTTCCTGACCCGCGTGGCCGAGTATACGCTGACGCCACTGCCCGCGATGCTGCGCCTTGCCACGCGCGTTCCGGGGTTGGGCGACGGACCTGCCATGCGCAAATTGTTGTTTCGCGGCCCCACGCTGCCGCCGCGCATGACCGATGCGCGCGACCGTGTGCTGGCCGCTCTGGACAGCTTTGGCGGCGCGGGTCTGACAGCGGGCGAATTGGCACAGGCCGCCGGTGTGTCCAGTGCGGTGGTGCGCGGGTTGGTCAAGACTGGCGGGCTGGTGGAACGCGACGCGCCGCGCGACCAACCCTATGGGCGGCTGAACCCCGACCTGCCACGCAGCACCCTAAGCGATGATCAGGCGCAGGCCGCGCAGCACTTGCGCGATGCCATGGCGCAGGACAAATTCGGCGCAACACTGCTGAAGGGGGTCACCGGATCGGGCAAGACCGAAGTCTATCTGGAAGCCATCGCCGCCTGCCTTGCGCGCGGGCGGCAGGCACTGGTCTTGCTGCCGGAAATCGCGCTGACCTCGGAATTCCTGACGCGGGTAGAAGCGCGTTTTGGCGCGCGCCCTGCCGAATGGCATTCCGGCGTGACCCTGACGGAACGCCGCCGCTGCTGGCGCATGCTCGCCCAAGGGGATGCCCAGCTTGTGGTCGGCGCACGATCCGCGCTGTTCCTGCCCTTTCGCGATCTGGGGTTGGTGGTCGTGGATGAAGAACATGACACATCCTATAAGCAGGAAGAAGGCGCGCTGTATAACGCGCGCGACATGGCGGTGCTGCGCGCGTCCCTGAACGGGGCGCAGGCGGTGCTGGCCTCGGCCACGCCATCGTTGGAAAGCTGGGCCAACGCCGCATCGGGCAAATATGCGCGTCTTGATCTGGCCACACGTTTCGGCCCCAACACCCTGCCGGATATGCGCGCCATTGACCTGCGCGCCGAGGATCTGCCGTCAAACCGCTGGATTTCCCCCAGCCTGCAAAGCGCGGTCACCGCACGCGTGCAGGCAGGCGAACAGGCGCTGTTGTTCCTGAACCGGCGCGGCTATGCCCCGCTGACATTGTGCCGCGCCTGTGGCCATCAGGTGGGCTGCGCCGATTGTGACGCGCGCATGGTTGAACACAGGTTCCTGAAACGCCTTGTGTGCCACCAATGCGGGGCATCTGCCCCCATCCCCACCGCCTGCCCCGCCTGCGGCGCCGAGGACCGCATGGCCCCTGTCGGCCCCGGTGTTGAACGGCTGGAGGAAGAAGCCCGCGCCCTGTGGCCTGACGCACGCGTTCTGGTGTTGTCATCTGACCTGTTCGGGTCCGCCCGCGCGCTGAAAGAACACATCGCCGCCATTGCTGCGGGGGGGGCCGACATCATCATCGGCACCCAGATCGTCGCAAAAGGGCATAACTTCCCGCTGCTGACGCTTGTGGGCGTGATTGACGCCGATCTGGGCCTTTCGGGGTCGGATTTGCGGGCGGCAGAACGGGTGTTCCAACTGGTGCGGCAGGTGGCAGGGCGTGCAGGGCGAGCCGAAAAGGCGGGACTTGCCCTTGTGCAGACCAGCCAGCCTGAACACCCTGTGATCCGCGCCATCCTGTCGGGCGATGAAGAAACCTTCTGGCGCACCGAGGCGGATGCCCGCTTTGCCCTTGGCATGCCCCCTTACGGACGGCTGGCGGGGATCATCCTGTCATCGCCCAATATGGAGGACGCCTTCGCCCTTGGCCAGCGTCTGGCCATGCAATCCGCGCCGCTGGCGCGAATTGGCGCGCAGGTCTTTGGCCCCGCGCCAGCGCCCATCGCGCGCATTCGCGGGCGCCACCGCGTGCGGCTGCTGGTCAAGGCCCCGAAGGGCGCGCCCTTGCAAGCGGCGTTGCGCGCGTGGGTGGGCCCCCATAAACTGGCCCGCGACCTGCGACTGGCCATTGACATAGATCCCCAAAGTTTTCTGTAACCGCTTGCGGATTGCCGCGCGCAGCTTACTTATTGGCCAAAGGTATATGAAGGACCCCGCCCATGTTTGGATTTCTGGACCAGAAAACCCGGATGATCAGCGCCGCAGACGCCCTGCCCGGTCGCGCAACCCCCATCCCCACCGCCGATACACATGCCGTGTCGGGCCGCCCCCTTCAGGGCCCGGCGCCCGCAGGCATGGAAACAGCCCTGTTCGGCATGGGGTGTTTCTGGGGGGTAGAACGGATTTTCTGGCAGGTGCCGGGCGTATGGCTGACGACAGTGGGTTATGCGGGCGGGTTTACGCCCAACCCCACCTATGAAGAAGTGTGTAGCGGCAAGACCGGCCATAACGAAGTGGTGCAGGTCACGTTCGATCCGGCCATTGTCAGCTATGACACGCTGCTGCAACACTTCTGGGAAAACCATGACCCGACACAAGGCATGCGGCAGGGCAATGACCGCGGCACACAATACCGGTCCGGCATCTATTGCTATACGGATGCACAAAAAGACGCTGCCATCACCAGTCGCGACAGCTATGGCGCACGGCTGGCGCAGGCCGGACACGGGGTCATCACAACCGAAATACTGGACGCGCCGGCCTTCTATTTCGCCGAAGATTACCATCAGCAATATCTGCACAAGAACCCGCAAGGCTATTGCGGGATTGGCGGGACCGGTGTGACCTGCCCGATCGGCCTGCCCGGCTGACAGGCCGCTGCCCCATCAGTACCGCCCCTGTAGCGCTGCCCGCCCTGGCAGGGGCGCGCAGGGTGGGCGGGTGGGGCGTGCCCCTGCCAGGGCGGGCAGCGCTACAGGCTTGACGCCTATGGGCATGGCCTGTATCGCGGCGCGTATCCTTGCGACTTCGCATTAGCCAAAGGCTGTCTGCCATGCCCACCTTCACCGCACTGACAACCCTTCACACATCGGATGCGGCCTATGCCCTGTCCGAAGCCATGGAAAACATGGAACCCGAACCCACCGGCGTGGGCGTGTTCGAGTTGGAGGACGGCTCCGGCCTGTGGGAAGTTGGCGGGTATTTCACCGAAACACCTGACGATATCGAACTGGCATTGCTGGCCGAAGCCTTCGGCGCGAAGCCCTTTGTTGTGACCGAATTGCCGGAAATCGACTGGGTGGCCAAAGTGCGCCGCGACCTGTCGCCGGTCGAAGCCGGTCGTTTTTTCGTCTATGGCAGCCATGATGCGGATAAACTGCCCGACGGCCGCGTGGGCCTGTTGATCGAGGCATCGATGGCGTTTGGCACCGGCCATCACGGCACCACATTGGGCTGTTTGCGCGCGCTGGACCGGCTGGACACTGACGGTTTTCGCGGCAAGTCGGTCGTCGATATCGGTTGCGGCACTGCCGTTCTGGCCATGGGGGCCGCCAAAATCTGGCCTGATCCCGTGCTGGCCAGCGATATTGATGCGGTCGCGGTGGAAGTCGCACAAGCCAATATCGTCGCAAATGATCTGCAAAGCCGCGTGCATTGTGTGGAAGCGACAGGGTTTAACCACCCCGATTTGCAGGCCCGTGCGCCGTTCGATCTGGTTTTCGCCAATATCCTGATGGCGCCCCTGATTGATCTGGCCCCAGACATGGGCAAGCTGACAGCGCCGGGCGGGCACGCCATTCTGTCAGGGCTGCTGGTGGAACAGGCAGACAAAGTCTTGCAGGCATATGTAGATGCGGGTTTTTCCCTGCATCACCGCGAAGATATCGGCGACTGGGCCACGCTGACGCTGATCCGGTAACGCGCGCGACGCCCAAGGCCGCCAGATTTCACCCTGAACCTGCCCTACTTTCGCCGGATTGACCGTTTACGCATCGGTAATCAATTCGGCTTAGAGTGGCGGCAAAAGTTCAGGAACAGCGACATGAGCGTGGCACAGCACGATGAATTCAGAAAACGACGTTCTGATATCATCAAGACCCATTTGCGCAACGACCCCAAAATCAGGGCGGCCCGTCGCCGTATGCGCGTCCGTTTCATCTTGGGGATCGCCAGCTATACAATGGTGCTGTTGGTCACCTTGGTCTTCGCCAAAGGCGTGACAATGGCCATGCATGACGCAAGATCGTATCGCCTGATGGTCGCGCCTGTCATTCGTGATCTTCCCGACACTCATATCGGCTATACCCTGCTGATGCCCGACCCGATCAGCACGCAGATTGCAACATTCCTGCGCCCCTATCTGAATGCAGACAGCAGCGAAAATCTTGCAGGCGGGCATGGGCGCATTGTGACGGATGGCGGTCGGACAGTCCCCCTGACCCTGAACGATCAGAACTGAAACCCCGCACATATATGCCCCCTTACCAAGGGGGCAATCAGGCACGATATCAGGCATCCATGACAGCAACAGGGCGGCCCGATGGGCCGCCCTGTTTCATCACTGATACTGCCTCAGAAAAGTCTGCTAATCAGACTTCGTTTTCCAGATCTTCGATTGCCTTTTGCAGCTCGTCCTTGCTGACCTCTTTCTCGGTCACAGTGATCTGGCCGATAATGTGGTCAACGACCTTGTCCTCAAAGATGGGCGCGCGCAATTGTTGCTGCATCTGGGGGTTTTTCTGGATGAACTCAAAGAACTGACGTTCCTGACCGGGGTATTGGCGGGCCTGCGCGATTACCGCCTGCGTCATTTCCTGATCGCTGACTTCAACTTCCGCTTTCTGCCCGATATCGGCCAGCAGCAGACCCAGCTTCACGCGGCGCACGGCCAGCTTGTCGCTTTCTTCTGTGGTTTCGATCTCGTCATGGTTATGGTCGTTCTGGTCAACATCGGTCTGGCTGTCATGCCACAACTGATGCGCAATCTGCTTGCTCTCGGCCTCGACCAGCGACGGCGGCAGATCGAAGCTAACCGCCGTATCCAGCGCATCCAGCAAACCGCGTTTCAGGATCGCGCGCGATGCCTGCGCATATTCCGCTTCCAGCCGCTCCACGATCTGGGCCTTCAGGGCAGCCAGATCATCAGCGCCGAATTGCTTGGCCAGTTCGTCATCAATGGTTGCTTCGGCGGGGGCCTTGACGGCCTTGATCGTGCACTCGAACACCGCTTCCTTGCCAGCCAGATGGGCCGCGCCGTATTCTTCGGGGAAGCTGACGGTCACGGCTTTCTCGTCGCCCGCCTTCACGCCGACAAGCTGTTCCTCGAAGCCGGGAATGAACTGGCCTGACCCCAGCACCAGCGGGAAATCTTCGGCAGCGCCACCATCAAAGGCTTCGCCATCGATCTTGCCCAGAAAGTCCATGGTGACCTGATCGCCGTCTTCGGCAGCGCCGTCCTTGTCATCGAACTTCTGTGCCGATTTCGCCAGATTTTGCAGCGCTTCGTCCACCGCGGCATCATCTGCCTTGACCACCGGCTTCTCCAGCGAAATGCCGGACATGTCGGGCGCTTCAATCGCAGGCAGCGCTTCATACGTCAGCGCGACGACAACATCATCGCCTTCCTTCCAATCGTCATTGGTCATCTTGACGTCAGGTTGCATTGCGGGGCGGTCACCGCTGTCTTCAAAATGCTTGTTCATCGCGCCATCAACGGCGTCTTGCATCGCTTCGCCCAACAGGCGCTGGCCAAACTGCTTTTTCAGCAGCGCCATTGGTACCTTGCCCTTGCGAAACCCTTTCATCTCAATGTCGGGCTGCGCCTCGACCAGCTTTTCATTGACCTTCGCGTCAAGCTCGGCTGCGGTCACAGTGATGGTATAACCGCGCTTCAGGCCGTCATTCAGGGTTTCGGTAACTTGCATGGGCGTCCTCACATAAGGTGACAGGCCGCCTGAACGGCGGCCTGGGGAATTTCGGCCTGTGTAAGGGGCTGCGCGCGCAGGATCAAGCCTGATTCTGGACATGTCCGCCGCGAGAGCGCCGTGAACCGGAAAAACCGCACAAACAGGGGCGCGTCAGACCACCCCGTCACGGGCGCAAGCCGCCCCGCGTTCAACCTTATCAAGCAGTTCGGCAAGCTGTGCCTTCTCGGCCGCACTTAGCGTGGCCAGAACGGTATCTTCCTGACTGGCAAGGCGCGCGGCAATCTTTTCAAACAAGGCTTCGCCCGCAGGTGTCGCCCGCAAGGCATAAGACCGTCGATCCTGTGGAACCCTGTTACGCTTGACAAGCCCCAGCTTCTCCAACTCGTCAACCAGAAGCACCGCGCGCGACCGTTCGATATTCAGTGCAAGGCATAGCTGGCTTTGACTCAGATCCGGGTTTTCAACAATCACATGCAAGGCCGAAGATGTCGTAATCCGCATACCGAACCCTTCGATGGCGGCTTGGGCGCTGTTGTGAATATGCACATAGGCACGCTTCATTCGGTAGCCGATATAACGGCGCAGGAAACTGTCCGTTACTGCCGCCTCATCGTTGGACGACCTGTCACCTGACTTGGACCCATCGGGCATAACGCCCCCCTGCTGCAAATATGAACTGCCCGCTAGGATAACCGCAGGCTGTAGGGTTTGCCAAGGCAACAATAGCCCCGCAGGCCGGATTGGCCCGCAGGGGCGGTCATTGACCGATACCCGCCTGTTCAGGTTTCGGCGACAGCGCCCTGTTCCAGCAAGTGGCAGGCGGCGCGTCCTGTGGGTGTGCCGCGCACCTGCGGTATTTGCTGCTTGCACAGGTCAGTCGCAATCGGACACCGCGGATGGAACGTGCAGCCCGAAGGCGGGGTAATCGGGTTCGGGATTTCACCCATCACCGGCTTGCGCCGCCGCCCCGACAAGGCAAGGTCAGGCACCGCATCCAGCAACATGCGCGTATAGGGGTGCTGCGGTTCGGTGAACAGGCGCTTGGCATCCGCTTCCTCGACCAGCCGGCCCAAATACAGCACGCCGATCCGGTTGGCCATGTGCCGCACCACGCTAAGGTCATGGCTGATCAGCAAATAGGTCAGGCCGAATTCATCCTGCAAATCGCGCATCAGGTTCAGAATCTGCGCCTGCACCGACACATCCAGCGCGGATGTGGGTTCATCGCAGACAATGAATTCAGGCTTGGACGACAGGGCGCGCGCAATGGCAATGCGCTGGCGCTGGCCGCCGGAAAATTCATGCGGGAACTTTTCGGCATCACTCGCGGACAGGCCCACGACCTCCAGCAGGCGGCCCACCTCTCGGTTGATATCCGCGCCGCTGGCAATGCCGAAAGTGCGGATGGGTTCGGCAATGATGGACCCCACACGCCAGCGCGGGTTCAGGCTGGCAAACGGGTCCTGAAAAATCATCTGGAAGCGGCGGCGCAACTGGCGCATGGCCGCGCCCTGTTCAAACCGCATTTCCTGCCCGTCAAACAGGATACGCCCGCGCGACGGGTCCACCAGCCCCACAATCATTTTCGCAATCGTCGATTTCCCGGAACCGGATTCCCCCACAAGGGCAAATGTCTCGCCGCGCTTGATTTCAAAATCCACATCGGCGGCGGCGGTCAGGAGCTGCTTTTCCTCGCGTTCCAGAACGCGGTTCAACCACGGTTTGGACACATCAAAATAGCGGGTCAGGCCAGAAACCTGAAGCAAAGGGGTGTCAGTCATGGGCCACCTTTTGCGTTGCGGCATCATACAGCCAGCACGAAACATGCCGCCCGTTGTCGCGGTCTATCAGTTCCGGCCGGTCGGTCCGGCAGCGGTCAAACACCTTTGGACAACGCGGGTTGAACGCGCAGCCCTGCGGGATGGCATTCAGACGCGGCATGGAGCCGGGAATTTGCGTCAGCCGTGCGGCGGTCTGGGTCAGGGTGGGAATGGACCCCATCAGGCCCGCCGTATAGGGGTGCTCGGCCGCCTGAATGACATCGCGCACAGGGCCAATTTCGGCCACACGCCCCGCATACAGGACCGCAACGCGGTCGGCAGTTTCGGCAATCACCCCCATGTCATGCGTAATCAGCATGACAGACGCGCCGCGTTCCGCGCAGATTTCCTTCAGCACATCAATGATCTGCGCCTGCACCGACACGTCCAGCGCGGTGGTCGGTTCATCGGCAAGCACCAGTTCCGGTTCCGCACAAAGCGCAAGGGCGATGACCACGCGCTGGCGCATACCGCCCGAAAAATGATGCGGATAGTCATCAATGCGCCGCGCGGCTGCCGGAATGCCCACACGGTCCAGAAGCGCCACGGCGCGCTTGCGGGCCTCCCCCTCGGACACGTCCATATGCGTGCGGATGGTTTCAATAAGCTGCTGGGCAACAGTATAAAGCGGGTTCAGACTGGTCAGCGGGTCTTGAAAGACCATGCCGATGCGACGCCCGCGAATGCGGCGCATCTTCTCGCGCGGGAGGTTGTCGATCCGTTGCCCGCGCAGCCAGATTTCACCACCCGCAATGCGCCCCGGCGGTTCCAGCAGGCCAATAATGGCCGCCCCTGTCAGCGACTTTCCGGCACCGGATTCGCCCACCATGCCCAGAACCTCGCCCTCGGCAATGTCGAAGGACACTTTGTCCAGCGCACGCAGGGTGCCGCGACGGGTGGGGAATTCCACGATCAGGTCGCGCACAGACAGCAGCGGTGTTTTCTCGGACGGGTTTTCAATCGGGGCAGACATCAGCGCAACCTCGGGTTCAGGGCGTCACGCAACCAGTCGCCCAGCAGATTGACAGACAATGCCAGCGCCAGAAGCGTGATCGAGGGGAACAGCAATATCCACCATTCGCCGGAAAACAGATATTGCTGGCCAATACGGATCAGCGTGCCAAGGCTGGGCTGCGTGGGCGGCACCCCCACGCCAAGAAAGGACAGCGTGGCTTCCGCAATGATGGCCAGCGCCAGCCCGATGGTTGCAATCACCAGCACCGGCCCCATCACATTAGGCAGAATGTGGCGCAGCAGGATTTTCACAGGATGCGCGCCAATCACACGCGCGGCCTGAACATATTCCTTGTTCTTTTCGACCATCGTGGCCCCGCGCACAACGCGGGCATATTGCACCCATTCCGACAGGCCGATTGCCACGATCAGCACCCAGATGGCCATCGCCTCTCGGTAGGCGGGGGGGATGAACCCGCGTGCGACCCCGAAAATCAACAGGGCCAGCAGAATGGACGGGAATGTCAACTGTACATCGGCCACGCGCATCAGCAGGCTGTCGACCCACCCCCCGCGATAGCCTGCAATCAACCCCAGCGATATGCCCAGAACCATGGCAAACAGAACCGCCGCAAACCCCACAAACAGCGAAATCCGCGCACCATACAGAATGGTTGAAAACACGTCGCGGCCCTGATTGTCAGTGCCCAGCCAATAGACATTGCCAGTGAATGCATTTGGTTCCATCGGTGGGGTAAACCCGTCCATCAGGTTCAGCGATGCAGGGTTGAACGGGTCATAGGGCGCGATCAGCGGCGCGAATATAGCCGCCAGAATGATGATGACGGACACCACGGCCGCAACCACCGCAACCGGTGACTTGCGGAACGAATAGGCGATGTCGCTGTCCCATGCGCGGCCAATTCTGCCAACGGGGCGCGGTTTTTGCGTCTCACTCATGGCGCAAGTCCTTTCAGTGGCCAGCCGCGCTGCGGTCCAGCCGCAAACGTGGGTCGACCATGTAATACAGCAGATCAACAATCAGGTTGATCACAACGAACACCAACGCAATCAGCATCAGATAGGCCGCCATCACCGGCACATCGACGAACCGCACAGAATTGATGAACAGCGCGCCCACACCTGGCCACTGGAACACCGTTTCGGTGATGATCGAAAACGCAATGATGGACCCAAGCTGCAAGCCCGTGATGGTGATCACTGGCACAAGCGTATTTTTCAGCGCATGGCCGAAATGCACGGCACGGTTCGACAGGCCCCGTGCACGGGCGAATTTGATATAATCGGCGCGCAGCACTTCCAGCATTTCGGCACGCACAAGCCGCATGATAAGCGTCATCTGATACAGCCCCAGCGTAATCGCCGGCAGGATCAGCGACATGCGCCCGCTTTCGGTCAGAAACCCTGTGCGCCACCAGCCGCCCAGATTGACCACCTCGCCGCGCCCGAAGGAAGGCAGCCACTGCAATTCAACCGCGAACACCCAGATCAGCAGCACACCGATCAGGAATGTCGGCAGGGACACCCCGATCAGCGACACT
The DNA here is from genome assembly GCF_051859525.1 of Roseinatronobacter sp. Taxonomy (NCBI): domain Bacteria; kingdom Pseudomonadati; phylum Pseudomonadota; class Alphaproteobacteria; order Rhodobacterales; family Paracoccaceae; genus Roseinatronobacter; species Roseinatronobacter sp. The sequence goes on from NZ_JBHYFM010000020.1 coordinate 31,485, forward strand.
GTCATGACGGAACTGGACACCCAGCCACCGCGCCGCAGGGCCGTGTAGACCCCGAACCCCACACCAAAGATGAATGCCGCAACACCCGATACCAGCGCCAGTTCCAGTGTGGCGGGCAGACGCGACAGGATCAGTTCCATAACAGGTTGCTGAAGCCGGTAAGAGATGCCGAAATCGCCAACCACTGCGCGGGTCAGGAAGTTATAGAACTGCATGACAAACGGGTCGTTCAGCCCCAGCGCATCGCGCAATTCCATGCGTTCCGCCAGCGTCGCTTCCTGTCCGACCATGGATGCGATCGGGTCACCCACGAACCGGAACAGCGCGAAGGCAACCAGCGCCACGGCCAGCATGACAATCACGGATTGCAGCAACCGTCGAAGGATGAACGCAAGCATGCCAAACTCTCCCAGCAGAACAATAGTCAGCAGTACTGACATAAATGAAGCGCCCGCGTGCCGTAAATCACGCGGGCGCCAAGGTCAAGCCGTGCTTAGTCGAAGGTTACCGTTGTCATACGCGGCTGGTTTTCGGGATGCACATCCAGCGAAATACCGTCGCGCATGGCATAGGCCAGCATCTGGTTATGCACATTCAGGAAGATGCGTTCTTCCATCACTTCTTCCCAGATTTCCGCAATGACAGCATCGCGCGCATCCAGATCGGTCATTGTTGCCAATGACTGGATTTTCGCGTCCAGATCGGGGTTCGAATAGCGCGTGCCGTTGAACGACCCGTAAGACCCTTCGCGCGTGTGCACAAGGAAATCAAACACATACTGGCTGTCGAATGTTGGCACACCCCAGCCCAGAAGGTAGAAATCGGTTTCCCAATTCTCGATCAGCGGGAAGTGCAGCGAGCGCGTTTGCGACACCAGATTCACGCGGATATTGGCGCGTGCCAGCATGCCGACCAATGCCTGACAGATCGCTTCGTCGTTCAGATAGCGGTCATTGGGGCAGTTCAGGTCAACGCTGAACCCGTCGGGATAGCCTGCTTCGGCCACCAGTTCGGCCGCGCGGGCGTAGTCGGGTTCGCCAAACGCATCCAGTTCTTCGGTCCAGCCGTTCACAAACGGCGGCAAGGGCGCGGCCGAGGGTTGCGATTCACCGCGCATCACCACCTGACGAATGGCGTTGCGGTCCAGCGACAAGGCCATCGCTTCGCGCACTTCAGGCTTGGCGAAGGGGTTGTCTTCCGCATCGGACGAGGCCAGACGGTCCGACGTCATGTCATAGCTGAAGAAGATGTTGCGGTTTTCCGGCCCGCGCATAACCTTGATGCCGTCAGTCTGTTCCAGCCGGGCAATGTCTTGCACAGGAACGTCCTGCACCACGTCCACTTCACCCGACAACAGCGCAGCAACGCGGGTCGCGGCTTCTGCAATCGGGGTATAGATAATCTCGGTCACGGCGGGCGCGTCAGCCCAGTGCCCGTCAAACGCCTGCAACACAGTGCGCACTTCTGGGTCACGTTCGACCATGACATACGGGCCGGTGCCGTTGGTGTTGCGCACGGAATAGGCTTCTTCGCCTGCGGCGAAGTTGGGCGCGGTTTCAACACCGTTTGCTTCTGCCCATGCCTTGGACATGATGAAGGTGTTGGTCAGGTTCTGCACATACAGCGGCGCGGGGCCGGACAGGCGCACATGCACTGTGGTGTCGTCAACAGCGGTCACTTCTTCCACTGCGGCATGCAGGGCGGCCATGCCCGATGGCGGCGTGCGCGCACGGTCCAGCGAGAAGACGACATCTTCTGCGGTCATGGGGGTGCCGTCATGGAATGTGACGCCTTCACGGATCTGGAATACCCAGACCGTGTCATCCTCTTCGCTGATGCCCCATTCCGTGGCAAGGCTGGGCGTCAGGCTGCCGTCCACAGCACGGCCCACCAGCGTTTCATAGATATGGTGGTTCAGCGTATGGGTGGGGCCTTCGTTCTGGCTGTGCGGGTCCAGCGTCAGCGCATCGGCAACACGCGCCCAGCGCAGTGTTTCGGCATTGGCGGCACCGGCGAAGGCCAGCGCAACAGCAGCGGCCCCCAGCATAAGACGCGCGCGAACCCCCGTCTGGTTGAGTTTTGGTGACATCGAAATCTCCCTGTCATGTGGTGACATCCCGTTTCGGCGCTTCGTGCACCGTGTCGGGGACTGAAGGAAGGCTGGATAATATTGACCAAAGAGTCAATTCCCCTTTTCCACCGGACACAACTTCCCCTAGGGCAAGCAATGGCCTGCTTGCCCTACATTTGCGCAAAGGCAACGGGGGCGGGAAATTACTGCGCAGCCACTTCCGAGGTGTCGCGCACTGGGGCCACAAGGGTTTTGCGCGCAATCAGGACATAGAAGGCAGGGACGACAAATAACGTGAACAGCGTGCCGACCGAAATGCCCGAAAAGATGACCAGACCCATTGAAAACCGCGCCGCAGCCCCTGCCCCGCTGGCCACCATCAACGGCACCACACCCAGCGCTGTCGCTGCCGTTGTCATCAGGATCGGCCGCAAACGCAACCGCGCTGATGTGACAATCGCCTCCGCGCGGCCCTGCCCCTTGTCGCGGCGCAACTGGTTGGCGAATTCCACCAGCAAAATACCGTGTTTGGTGATCAACCCGATCAGCGTGATAAGCCCGACCTGCGTATAGATATTCAGCGTCCCCAACCCCAGATTCAGCGGCACAATCACCCCGAAAATGGACAAGGGCACTGACATCAGCACGATGAACGGGTCGCGCAGGCTTTCAAACTGTGCGGCCAGCACCAGATAGATCACGACGATTGCCAGCGCGAAGGCAAAGATGATTGTGTTGCCTTCCGACTGCTCCAGCCGTGACTGGCCCGCATAATCCAGAAAAAAACCGTCGGCCAGTTCGGCACGCGCGATTTCCTCCAATGCGGCCAATCCGTCGCCTGTGGATGTGCCGATCATCGGCATGGCCGTCAGTGTCGCGGAATTCAGCTGGTTGAATTGTTCAATCGACTGGGGGGCAACAGCCGTGCTGATTTCCGTGACCGCAGACAAGGGCACCATATCGCCAGACATGGACCGTATGTGGTATTCGCCCAGCCGTTCGGGATTGTCGCGGTATTCCTGCGGCACTTGCATGATGATGTCATAGCTTTTGGAATCGCGGTCAAACTGGGCAATCGCGCCATCCCCCACCAGCAGCCCAAGGGCAGACCCGATCTGGTTGGCAGGAATGTTCAGCGCGGCGGCGCGGTCGCGGTCAATGGACACAACAACCTGTGTGGTGTCAAAGGACATGGAATTCTGGACAACCAGAAACCGCCCCGATGCCTCGGCGGCCAGTTTAATGCGCTCGGACATCTCGTACACCTCGGACGGGTCGCCGGTGGACTGGACAACCAGCGATATGGGCAACCCACCCCCCGCGCCGGGCAGGCTGGGCGGCGCAAAGACGAAGGCCTGCACCCCCGCAATCGGGGCCAGCCGCGCCTGCAAATCCTGCTGGATCTCGGCCTGTGTGCGGCTGCGGTCGGCCCAGTCATCGAAGGCCCACAGCATTATGCCGCTATTGGTCGCGCCGCCAAAGCCAACGATCGAAAAATTCGCCCGCAATTCCGGCAGATCCGATGTGCGCGCGGCCATATCCGCAATGTAATGGCTGGTATAATCGATGGTGGCATAGGATGGCGCGTTCACAAATGAAAACAGCGCGCCAATATCTTCTTCCGGGGCCAGTTCGCTGGATGTTTTGGTGAACAAGAACCCCGTCACGCCGGTCAGGACAACCACAATCAGCATTGTGACCGGCGTGAAGCGCAATGTGGATGTCAGGCGGCGTGCATACCATGTTTCCAGACGGCCAAAACCACGGTCCAGCATGGATTGGAACCTGTTGCCGCCGCCGCCCGCACGCAGCACACGCGCGGCCATCATGGGCGAAATGGTCAGCGCGACCACCCCCGATATGAACACCGCCCCCGCCAGCGCCACGGCAAATTCCCGAAACAGCGCGCCCGTCAGCCCGCCGATGAAAAACAGCGGCAGGAACACCGCGATCAGCGTCATCATCATGGAAATAATGGCCACGGACAATTCACGCATGGACGAGAAGGCCGCCTGCAACGGGGTTTGCCCGTTCTCGATATGGCGCTGCACGTTTTCCACCACGATGATGGCATCATCCACCACCAGCCCGATGGCCAGAACCATGGCCAGCAAGGTCAGCAGGTTAATGGAATACCCCGCCACAAACAGCATGAACAACACGCCCACCAGCGACAGCGGGATCGCCACCAGCGGAATGGAAACGGACCGCACGGACCCCAGAAACAACAGGATAATCAACGCGACAATGGCCGTTGCCAGAACAATGGTCACCAGAACTTCGTTGATGGACGCCGAGATTTGTTCGGTGGCGTCATACATCATTTCCATGGTCATGCCGTCGGGCAGGCTGGCCTGAATGGCGGGCAGTTCGTCCAGCACCGCCGCCGCCACATCCAGCGGGTTCGCCGCAGGGTTGGGAAACACGCCAATGAACGTGCCGGGCCGCCCGTCGAATGACACCACCATGTCGGTGCTGGCCGCCGCCAGTTCCACGCGCGCCACATCACTAAGGCGCACAACATCATTGCCGGACCCCGACAGCGGCAACTGGCCAAAAGTTTCGGGCGTTTGCAGCGTGGAATCAATGTCGATCGCATAGCCCACAAGTTCGTTGCGGGTGCGCCCCGGCGCGGCCAGAAAATTCGCGGAATTGATGGCTTGTGCAACTTCTGCCGCGGTCAGCCCCTGACCGGCAAGGCGCACTGGGTCGATCCAGACCCGCATTGCGTAATTCGCAGCCCCCATCACTTGCGATTCCGCCACCCCTTCGATGGTGGACATACGCGGAACGATCACGCGCTCTATGTATTCGGTGACCTGCTCGGCACTCATGGCGGGGTTCTGAACCGCCAGATACATGGTTGCGAATGTCTGGCCCGTGCCTTTGACGATATTGGGGTCTTGCGCGTCTGATGGCAGACGAGAGCGCACCTCCTGCACCTTGGACATCACCTCGGTCAGGGCAATATCGGGGTTCTGGCCCAAGGCCATGTTCACGGTCACAACCGACGCGGACGGGCGTGACTGGCTGGTGACATAATCCACCCCTTCCGCCGATGCGACAGCGGCAGAAATCGGCGCGGTAACGAAGCCCTGAATCAATTCCGCCGACGCACCGGGATAGATTGTCGTCACGGTTATGACGGTTTCATCCACCTGCGGATACTGGCGCGTTTGCAGTCCGAACGCACCCATCAGCCCCAGCAGGACGATCATCAGCCCCAGAACGGTGGACCCGACAGGGCGCTTGATGAACGGTGCGGATATGTTCATTGCGCCACCTGCGGGGTTGTCGTGTCAGAAAGGGTGACAGGGGCGCGGTTGGACAGCCGGTTCTGGCCCGCGCTGACCACGCGGTCGCCTGCGTCAATCCCTTCGACAATTTCAACAACGCCATTGTTGCGCCGGCCCGTTGTCACAAATGTCTGCCGCACGACCAACTGATCGGCGTCATCTTCTGACGGGCGCACAACATAGGCAAAATCGCCATACAGGCTGGTCACAACCGCGTTTTGCGGCAGGGCAATCACGCCATCTTCCTGCGGCAGGCGAATCTCGACGCGGGCAAACTGGCCCGGTGTCAGGGCGCGGTCGGGGTTTTCCACTGTGCCGCGCAGCGACACCATGCGCGAATTCGGGTCTACGCGCGGATCGATCCCGCGAATCTCGCCGCTGAAACTGCGGTCATCGCCCTGCACGCGAACATCCAGTGCCTGACCAATGGACAAGGCAGGCAGCGCCTGCTCCGGCAGGCTGAAGTCGATGCGCATCTGGTCAAGATCCTGCAATGTCGCAACAATTGTGCCCGGCGAAATATTCTGGCCGATATCGACACGCGGCAAGCCGATAACGCCACCAAACGGGGCCACCAGCCTGCGCTGCGAAATCACCGCTTCGGCGCGGGCCATTTGCGCCGTCGCCACATCGAATGCAGCGCGCGCCTGATCCAGTTGCACATTGGCTGTGACACCACGGCTTTGCAGTTCCAGCGCGCGGTCCAGATTCAGCCGCTCCAGCGCAAGCTGGCTTTGCGCAGCAGTCAGATCGGCGCGCTGCACCTCATCATCAAGGCGCAGAAGAATATCACCATGCCCCACGTCCGAATTCGACTCAAACCCGATTTCACGCACGATGCCCGCAGCCTCGACCGTCAGGTCCACACCCTGCGCGGCGTTCACCGTGCCAATGGCGTTCAGCACGGGCGACCAGGTGGTTGGCTGCACCTCTATGGTTTCCACCGGCAGCGCCTGTACGGGCCGGTTGGCCAGAAACTGCGCAATCATCTGGTCACGAAACAGGTTGAACCCGACCAGACCACCACCAAGAAGACCAAGCAGCACGGCTGCGATTATAAAGCGCTTCAGCATCGGGTGTCATATCCATTCAGATAGGTGATTGCATTTTTCGGGGTGTCACTATACCGTCTGGACGGTTTAGTCAAGAATGCACAGGAGTAGAGAGTGAGCAAAACCCCAAGATCCGCCGCGCAGACACGGCAGCTTATTCTGACCGCCGCTGAAACCCTTGCGCGCCAGCTTGGTCCGGCCAATATCTCGCTGGATGCGGTAGCCGCCGCCGCTGGTGTTTCCAAAGGGGGGTTGCTGTATCATTTCCCGTCCAAGGCAAAATTGCTGGAAGGGCTGGTCGCCGACCATATGGAACGGCTGGACATCGCCTTGCAGCAGCAGCAAAGCTCCGGGCGCACGAATGCCGTCATCCAGTCATTTCTACAACATTTTCTGGATGAACAGGCACAGGGCACCCCGCCGCCGACAGGGTTACTGGCAGCATTTGCGGAAAACCCCGACATGCTGAGGCCCGTGCGCGAACATTCCAAGGTTTTTCTGGAACGCATCAGATCAAATGCGTCAGACCCCAACCTTGCAACGCTGGCCTATATGGCAGTGCAGGGTTTGCGCAGCGCTGAATTGCTGGGCACGCCGGTGCTGGACCGCGATGCGGCGCTTGATCTTGTCAAATGGGCGCAGACCTATCTTGCCGATCACGCAGACGACACACCCGCAGATCCCTAGAATCACGCCAGAACCTGCGCCAGAAAGTCACTTGTGCGCGCATGGGCCAGTTCCGCCGCCGCCGCCACATAGGACGCCCGCGCATCATTGGCGAAGGCATGGCCTGCATCATACAAATGAACTGTCAGTTCCGGCCATTCGGCCTGTGCCTGTTGCAGCATATCCATTGGCACATGGTCATCATGGCGCCCGAAATGGCCCAGAACCGGCACCTGCAACGGATGCCCCGCATAGGCGGACAAGCGCGTGCCGTAAAACACCACCGCACCCGCCACCGGCAAATGTTGCGCCGCATGAATTGCCAGCCCGCCACCCCAGCAAAACCCCATGACCGCGACCTTGCCCGCAATGGCCTGAACGGCCTGAATGGCGGCGGCAATATCGCGTGAAATGTCTGCAATATCGGCCTGCATCATCAAGTCCCGCCCCGCAGCACCCTGATCAAACCCCAGAACCGTGGCGGGCTGCTGGCGGTCAAACAAGGCAGGTATCGCCACGCAATAGCCCTGCGCGGCATAACGCGCGGCAACGGATTTCAACTGCGCGGTCACACCGAAAATTTCCTGCAACACGACAATGCCCCCACGCGGTGCACCTTCGGGGGCAATCATCCAGCAATCAAATTCATGCCCGTCAGCGGCCCTAAGTCTTTGGTCCATATCCTTCCCCCGATATTGCTGTTTGCGGGCCATGATCCCGCATGTCAGAAAAATTGCAAGGCGGTTGCGCATCATGGCAAAATCGCAGATGCAAGCTGCATGCGCCCGCGCCGGTCTTGCCGGATGCAAAAGGACAGAAATCTATGACCATTTACGTTGATGCCGATGCCTGCCCCGTCAAATCCGAAGTCGAACGCGTGGGCACGCGCCACAAACTGCGCATGGTGATCGTCTCGAACGGGGGGATACGCCCTTCGGCCAACCCGTTGGTGGAAAGTGTCATCGTTGCCGAAGGCCCCGATGTCGCCGACAAATGGATCGCGGAACATGCAGGGCCGGGCGATATTGTCATCACGGGCGACATACCGCTGGCCGCAAAATGCATTGAAGCAGGCGCGCAGGTGCTGAAACATAACGGCGAGGTTCTTAGCGCCGCAAATATCGGCAATATCCTTGCCACACGCGACCTTATGGCTGACCTGCGGGCGGCGGACCCGTTCTTGCAAGGCAAGGGGCGCGGCTTCACCAAGGCGGACAGATCGCGCTTTCTGGATGCGTTGGAACAGGCTGTGCGCCGCGCGGCCCATCGCTAGGGCATCATCGGATCATGCCGCACGCCCAAGTATCGGCTGGGCGCGCAAACTGGTCAGGCTGCGCCACAGCCATTCCCAAGGGCCATGCACAAAATGGCGAAACCACAGATGCGCGAAACTGGTCAGCACAATAATGGTGCCGATCGCAAGCGCAATAACAGCCGATGTGCCCAGCTGCCCGATCAACTGGAACCCCCACCCGTAAAACAGGATCTGGCCCAGAATCGATGACCCCAGATACCCGGTCAGACTCATCCTGCCCAAAGGGGCCAGCAGCGTGTGAACCCGTTGCATGCGCGGCCCGTGCAAGGCCGCCGCCAGCAATAACAGATAGCCCAGCGCCATAAGCGGTGTGTCCAGATACAGCAGGAACCACCCCCCACGCGGCGTATCAGCCAAGTGCAACACAATGCTTGCGGCCAGCCCTACAGCAAGCAGAAGCGCACCGGCCCTGAACATTTCCGTGCGCAGCGTCATAAGGCGCTGTGGCAGATCGCTTCGACCAACAGCAAGCCCCAGCAGGAACAGCCCCGTCAACATGAACGCCCGCAAGACCAGCATGCCCGCAGCGCCATCGGCGGCCCCTGTAACCATGTTCAGGTTCTGGCTGATCGCGTCCGCATAATTCTGCGAGGCGAAGGCTTGCAGGCTTTCGTCATGCCCTTCAGGCACAGGGGCAGGCGCATCAATGCCACTAAGCGCAAGTACAAGCGGTCCCGCAAGAATCAACCCCGCGCCCAGCCCGATGATGGTGCGCTGCGACAGTCGTGCCGCCAGCGGCAGCAAAAGCCCCAGCGCGGCATATGTCATCAATATGTCCGCCCAAAACAGGAAAATGGCATTAAATGCCCCGATCGCGCCAAGCACCACGAACCTGCGCCACACCTGCGGGGGTGCCGCGACCGTATCCGGCCCGGAGCGTTGCAGGATCATGCTGAAACTGAACCCGAACATGAAGGAGAATGCGGCAAGGGCCTTGCCATCCAGAAACAGGTCCAGAACCTGCCATAACGCAAGATCCACGGCCCCAAGGGTCTGCGCCCGCAACTCGGGTCCCAGATAGGCCAGACCGGAAAACGTCATCATATTCATGATGATCACAACGCCCAACGCAACGGCACGCACGGCATCAATGCGGGTATTTCGCTGGCTTTGCGACAGGGTCATCTGCCCGTTTCCTTTTTCAAAAAAATGGCCATCATTCAGGGCACGCAGCTTATAACGCCCCAGAACGAATGCCAGTTCCCCTGCGCCAATGCCTGCAAAATGGGCATTTCCTTGCCGATCACGGCGAATTGCCGTTGACCCGATCGCCCCCCTCCACAAGGCGCGCGCGGCACAGGCCGACTGTTCAGCAGGGGGTCAAAAGGGCCGGTCAGTCGGGCGGATTAACAAAATCCACAAGATCTTCAATCGCCTGCATGGACCATTCCGGACGGCCCAGCAGCATGGCCCATGCCTTTGCATAGCTGGCAAAGGAATATCTGTGCCCGTATCCGCGCGGCGGCTTTACGGCTGTCATCATATCGACCGCAAGCTGCAGGAACGATACGACCGGCAACCACTGCAAATCCGGCGACACGTCTGGCCCGCGCGGCCCGCTCATCCAGTCAGGGCGGCGCCACGCGGCGCGCGGGTCGAAGAAGGTGACAGCATCGCTGGCATGCTGAAGATACAGGATGCGGAAACTGCCCCAAGGGGCCGTGCCAGTCGGGGCCAGCCCTGTCTGGTTCATGAAACGCACTGCACTTCCGTCCCGATATGTCGGCAACCATGCCGGGGTGCCGGGATTGCGGTTGCGCGTCACCTCGGACCATGTGGGGCTGTTGAAGGGCGCGCCCACCCAAAGCGCGCCATTATACGGATCTCCCACAACCTGATGCAAATCATGGCTGAGTTCGGAATTCAGCGCCCCCAGACTTAGCCCGTTCAAATACAATGCAGGCCGTGTATGAGGGGGCAAGCTGCGCCAGTAGCCATACACTTCGGCAAATACGGCGCGGGCGGTTTCGACGCCATATTCAGGGTCACTTAACAAGGCAAGCCAGCTGGCGACATAGGAATACTGCACCGATACTGTCGCAACATCACCATGCGTTATGTATTCCAGCGCCTGTTGGCCGGATGAATTGACAGTTCCCGTCCCTGTCGGCGTGGCAATAACCAGCGTGCTGCGCGAAAACGCGTCGATGCGCTGCAATTCGGCCAGGGCAAGTGCTGCCCGCGAGGCAGGGTCCGGTGCGGCGTTCAGCCCGACATAGACGCGCAAGGGTTCCAGCGCGGGCGCACCTGTGGCGGCCTCGATCTGGGCGCGGTCCGGCCCTGCGGCGATCATTGCGCGTCCGGTCCGCCCAAGTTCCTCCCAGTCCAGCAGCGATCCGGGTGCGCCGGTTTTGCGCGGGTCATCGGGGCGGGGGCTTGCCTCCTCGAACACGCCATCAAGCCCGGCATAAACGCGGTCCACCGCTGTCAGCGCCCCGCGCACCAGAACCCCGTTGCCAATATTCCAGAACAACAAGGCCGTCAGCATGATCGAGATCAGCAAGGCTTGCGGGCCAGGCAGAACCCGCGACAATGCGCTGGACAGTTTCCGCACCACCAGCGACGACAACCGCGCGAACCAGACCAGTAACAGGAACACACCCATTGCACCTGCCGCAATGGTAAACGGGCGCACAGTGTCCACAGGCGGCATTTCCATCAACGCGCGCAACCCGTTTTGCCATTCCGACGCCTGCCATAGTGCGGCCGCACCGGCCAGAACACACAGAACCGTCACAACGGCACGGATGCCCGCACGCGCCCTGTGTGGCAATGGCGGAAATTCAAGCCTGTGCCACAGTGCCGAAAGCATCAGCCCGATTGCATATCCCGCGGCCAGACTGACACCGCTTAGCACCGCCTGCACCAGCGTTTCCCGCGGCACAAGGCTGGGCGTCAGCGACACCATAAAGAACACCGTCCCCAATATCAGCGCAGGCAGGCTGGCAAATGGAAGCCACGCAACCGTTTTCCGCAGAACACCAAGCAACACGTTCATAAACGCCCAAACACTGCCAATTTGGCATTACATCCGGCACATACCAGCGTAACCGCACCCGTGGGCGCGGGGCGGATCATACTGGAATGCCCCTGATATTTAGTCATCACCATACCTGTTTTATAAAGGCTTGCCCATCGCGCAACAAGGCACGTGCCGTTCACGATATGCAAAAAGGCAGCATGATTCCGACCGCCAGAAGGGGATCTTCGGTCAGGGTCGCCCCCCGCGAAACGCCCGTAGCCCGACCGCTGTGCAGTCATGTGATGACGGGTATCAGCAGCGCAACCGGAAATTCACATCAGATCAGATGGAACGATCCTGTGTGTGGTGCGTTCACATGGAAATGTGTTTGCAAAAAAGGAACAACAAATGAAACCGCTGATCTTTCTGCTTGGCCTGACAACTCTGGCTGCATGTGCGACTGTCGAAGGGGCTGGGCGCGACATGCAAAGCGCCGGCCAAACAATCAGCCAGGAAGCGCGGCAAGCACAAACCGCAAGGTAAAAGAAGCCGATTTGCGCAGCCCCCTTCCCCAGCCACCGGAAGGGGCGCGCCTAGAGTCCGTCGCGTTCATTCGCATTCACGCGACGGACTCTAGTTTATTTCTTCCGCATGTTTCTATGCGAAAAACCGGTTCACACTTTTGCGCAACACGCTCTAGCCGCGCGCACGCCGGCGCAACAGCCAGATAAAGAACACCCCGCCCACAAGGCCGGTGACAATTCCGATTGGCATGTCCTCTGGCCGCATCAATGTGCGCGCCACGATATCGGCCCAGACCAGAAAAATTGCGCCCACCAGCATGGATGCGGGCAAAACGCGCACATTGTCGCCGCCAACAACCAGCCGGACAATATGCGGCACCATCAACCCCACAAACCCGATAACACCGGAAAACGCGACCATAACGCCGGTAACAAGCGCCGCGACCACGAAACACGCGATACGAAAGCGGACGACAGGAATACCAAGGGTCGAGGCCGTCTCATCCCCGATGGTCATTGCGTTCAGCGATCCTGCCACTGCGCGAAACCAGATCGCAGCCCCCGCAAGGATCAAGGCAGGCCATACCAGATGCGCCCATTGCGCCAGCCCCAAACCGCCCAGCATCCAGAATACAACCGTATGGGCGGCGCGCGGATCGCCCAGAAATATCAGCACATTGGCCAGCGCCATGACAATGAAGGACACCGCCACCCCCGTCAGCACCAGCCGGTCCGCGCTTGTGGCCTGCGCGAAACTGGCCACCGACAGCACCAGAAGGGTTGATGCAAGCGCACCGATAAAGGCCAGAAGCGGCACTGTGGCAAGGCCCAGAAACATGCCGGTATGCAACAGTGCCAGAATGGCCCCGAATGCCGCCCCAGATGAGATGCCCAGCAAATGCGGGTCCGCCAGCGGGTTGCGCGTGACCGATTGCAACACTGCCCCCACAAGCGCCAGCCCGGCCCCCACAAGCGCCGCCAGCAACGCACGCGGCAAACGGATTTCCCACACAATCGCCGCACGCCCCGCCGACCAGTCGGGCGTGACCAGACCGGGGAAAAGTTTGTCCACGATCACGCCCCACACCATGCCCAAGGGAATGGGCACGGCACCGATACTGACAGCCGCCGAAATCGACAGAACAAGCGCGCCCACCCCAAGCCCCCACAACCCGTGACGCACCGGACGTGCCAGAACCGGCATGCGCGCCTTGGCGGCCAGAACAGGGGCGGCGGTTTCAGGGCTTGGGGTGGTGCGCATTGTCATTGCCCGTGAAAGGCAGCGGCCAGCGCGCGGATGGCGCGAATATTGCGCGGCCCGGGTGTGGCCTCGACATATTCCAGCACCACAAAACGGTCATTCACCACCGCGTCCATATCCGCAAAGGCCGGATTGGACTTCATAAACCCGATCTTCTGCTCGGCGGTGACTTCGCCGTAATTGACGATGATGATGACTTCGGGGTTCCGCTCGACCACCGGCTCCCACGCCACGCGGGTCCAGCTGCTGTCGACATCATCCATGATGTTGCGCCCGCCCGCAGCTTCGATCATGGCGGTGGGCATGGCATAACGGCCTGCGGTAAAAGGCGTGTCCTCGCCACTGTCATAAACAAAAACGCGCAACGGGTCTGTATCGGGGATGGTTGCTGCAATCTCGGACAGTTCGGCCTGCCAGCCGGTGATCAATTCCTCGGCGCGGTCATCCACACCAAAAATTGCGCCCAGATTGCGGATATCATTGAACATATCGTCAATCGCCACGCCATCGCGCGGCATGATGTGAATGCAGCTTTCGGTCAGTTCATATACTGCAATATCAAAGGGGTGTAATGTATCAGGCGTCACCTCGCCGCCCACGCGCATGCCGTAATTCCAGCCTGCGAACCAGAAATCCAGATCAGCGCCGATCAGCACCTCGCGCGTGGGGTAGCGTTCGGACAGTTCAGGCAGTTCGCCAATGTCGGCGCGAATTTCCTCGTCCAGTTTGTTCCAGCCCGAAATGCCGGTATATCCCACCATCCGGTCATTCAGACCAAGAACCAGCATCATTTCTGTCAGGTTCACATCATTGGATGCCGCGCGCGCAGGGGGCGCGTCAAATGTCACCTCTCGGTCGCAGCTTTGCACGGTAACGGGGTGGGCCAATGCGGGCGCGGCGAATGCCGTGGCAAGCAGGGCAAGGGGAAGGGATTTCATGCGCGTTTCTCCTGTTGCATGTCATCAAATAGTGAAAAATCAAATCGGGCAGGGCCGCGCGGGTGCGCATGCACGCCAAAGGCGCGCGCGATCAGGTCAGGGGTCAGCACCTGCGCCACAGGGCCGAACGCCAGCGGCTGGCCGCCCTTCAGAACCAGCAGATCATCGGCAAACCCCTGCACCAGATTAAGGTCGTGCAGGGACGCAACCACCGTCGCGCCAAGCCCGCGCACCAGCCGCAGTACTTCCAACTGATGGCGAATATCCAGATGATTGGTCGGCTCATCCAGCACAATAAGCCCCGGTTCCTGTGCAAGCGCGCGGGCGACCATGACGCGCTGACGTTCGCCCCCCGACAGCGTGCCAAAAGGGCGCAAGGCAAAGTCCTGCAAATTCAGGCGCTCCAGCGCATGCTCGACGATATGGGCGTCCTGTGCGGACGGGCCGGACAGGGCACGGCGATGGGGCGCGCGGCCAAGGGCCACGATTTCCGCCACACTCAGGGCAAAATCCGTGGGCTGTTCCTGCAACACAGCCGCCACGCGCTGCGCGACAGCGCGCGCAGGCATGGCGTGTATATCCCGCCCGTCCAGCAGCACACGCCCTGACTGGGGTTTGTGAAAGCGGTAGATCAACCGCAGCAGGGTTGACTTGCCCGCCCCATTCGCGCCCAGCACGCCCAACACGCGCCCCGCACCAAGGGTCAGACTGACGGGATCAAGAATGCCCGCCCCCCAGGACACCTGTTCCAGTGCCAGCGCGGCGGGTAGTGGGGCAGGGCAACTCATTGCAGGGCCTGCGCAACAACGCGCCCCTGCAACAGAACCTGATCCGCGCCGGCAAGTTCCAATTCCCCTGCGGTTGCGCGCCAGTTCAGCACGCAATGGTCACAGGCATGGCATTCGGTAAATGTGACTTGCCCGTCCATATCGGGCATCGTGCCCGTCATCTTGCGCGCCGCGCCCAGCGAGTTGGATAAACGCTGCAGAAATTCCAGACCCATAAGGCATGGGCCTGAACGGCTGACGCAGCGCGTGCATGTCGTCAGGTCAAATGTGTAGTGATACATGGTGCCCCCTGCAGGAAGTAGCAGGGATACAGGCGTGCTTGTCACACCTTACGCAATGATGCGCAATCGTCATATGCCCTCCTCCGGACACCCCGCCCGGGTTCGTGTTTCGGTTGAGATGGCAGGTCTCCTGGCTCGCGGCTATTGTGTTTCCCCGCCTTCCCGAACCGTCCGGTCCAGTGGCATGAGGGGGGACACACCGCTTACAGTTGCGGGGGCAGCACCGGAATAAGAGAGGGTCTTCTCCGCACCGGTTTCCCTATTCTCCCGACATGTGTGTCGGGCACCATCTGTCTATTCGCCTAGCGCAAGGCTGCGGTTCATTCAACATAATTCGTGACCCGATCCCCGCGTTGTTGCGCCCCGCCGCCCCATTCCCCGCGATTGCGGGCCATTTCAGAACGGCTCTGACAGGGTATGCGCCGTCATGCCCTGTGCGCTTGCCACCTGTTCTGGCTGCATATGAAGCATTGCAAAACTTGCGTTCAGGTCTTCTTTGGACATGTCACGCGCAATCACCACAATGCGGCTGGTGCTTTCACCCTCGCGCCAGTTTCGCAAGGGGACCGGCGGCTCGAATATGTGCTGCACGCCGTGAAACACAAATGGTTTAGGCACGCCCTGCAAATGCACGATACCCTTCAGTCGCAGGATATTGCTGCCTTTCAGGGCGATCAGCGTATCCAGCCAGAAGTCGAACACCTCAACAGGGATCGGGTTTTCAAGTGTGATCGATGCCGTTGATATCCGGTCATCGGTTGCATGGTGCGACGGGGCAAGCTGACCTATGGGGGCCTGTGCCTTGGCTGTGCGCAGACCAGAGAGGCCGGCGAGGGGGTCTGCAGCGGGGGTATCTGCGGCGGGGGCCGCTAGCCAGTTCAACGCCTGATCGGGCGTATCCGCACTGGCCCCAAGCCCCAAGCCCCACAACGCGCCCGTGGGGACACCGCCGTTGTTTGCATGAATACGCGGGGCCGTCCGGTTCAACTTGTCCAGCCGTGCGCCCAGTGCATCCAGTTGGGCCGCATCAATCAGGTCACGCTTGCTTAATACGATGCAATCCGCCATGGCGATTTGCGCCTGCGCCTCGGCATGGCGGTTCAGGGTGTCCACGCCAAGCACGGCATCCACAACCGTTACAACCCCGTCCAGCGCATAATTCGGTGCCAGAACCGGATCGACCAGAAGCGTATGATAGACCGGGCCAGGGTCCGCCAGACCTGTGGTTTCAATCACCACACGGTCAAACGACAATTCCCCGCGCGCGCGCCGCGCCAGAAGCGAAATCAGCGTTTTGGACAGATCACCGCGAATGGTGCAGCAAATGCACCCTGCGGGCATTAGCACCACATCTTCGGCGGCTTCCTCTATCAGGTCATGGTCAAGGCCCGCTTCGCCGAATTCATTGACAACAACGGCCACGCGGCCTGCATGGGCGTCATGCAACAGGCAGTTCAGCAAGGTCGTCTTGCCAGCCCCCAAAAAACCGGTCAGCAAGGTTACAGGAATGCGGTCGGACATGGTCATGCAGCAGCGGGCTTTCTTTGGTCGGGGGGGCGGATATCGTGATAATGCATAAATGTTATATTATAACATTTTTATTTGCAAGGCCCTGCATTGACGCAGGATCGTCGCGCAGCGCTGTCAATTTCAGCCGAAGGTATCGCATTCTTCAAACGCTTGTGCCAGAAAGCCGGTGTCGCCTGCCCCGTCAGGGGCCGCGCTATTGGACGAAGTTGGTGAACGGATTGTTGTAATGCAGATTCAAAGATTGGCCATTGACGGGGTGCTGTTGATCCAGCCGCGGCGGTTCGGCGATGCGCGCGGCTGGTTTTGCGAGACATGGAACCCCCGCGCGCTGCAAGATGCAGGCGCGGCCTTGCCCGATTTCGTGCAGGACAATCACAGCTATTCCGCCCCGCGCCACACGTTGCGCGGGTTGCATTACCAGCGTCCCCCCCATGCGCAGGACAAACTGGTGCAGTGTTCGCGCGGCGCGATTCTGGATGTGGCGGTTGATGTGCGCGCAGGGTCGCCCAGCTACGGGCAATGGGTCGCGCAGGAATTATCAGCCGAGAACGGCGCGCAACTTTTCGTTCCCAAAGGGTTCCTGCACGGCTTTCTGACCCTGACAGATGATTGCGAAGTGCAGTATAAATGCTCGGACTACTATGCGCCGGAATGTGACGGTGCGGTGCGGTGGGACAGCGTTGGAATTGATTGGGGCACGGATGCGCCTGTCTTGTCGGACAAGGACGCGCAGGCAGTGGCGTTCACGCGGTTTGAAACCCCTTTTCAGTATGAAGGTTAGGCCATGAAACTGCTTGTTACAGGGGGCGCGGGGTTCATCGGGTCGGCGGTGGTGCGGCTGGCGGTGGGGCGCGGGCATCGCGTTGTCAATCTGGATGCGCTGACTTATGCGGCGTGCCTCGACAATGTGGCCAGCGTGGCGGACAGCCCGCTTTATGCGTTTGAACATGCCGATATTCGCGACCGCACTGCGCTGGAGCGGATTTTTGCCACACAT
>NZ_JBHYFM010000021.1:0-47020 GCF_051859525.1 Roseinatronobacter sp.
GGCCCGAAGGCCGCCTGTTTTCGAAATTGGAGCGGGCGATGAGATTCGAACTCACGACCCTAACCTTGGCAAGGTTATGCTCTACCCCTGAGCTACGCCCGCCCCGTTTTCGGTATGCGCGATTTACAAACTATCGTTTCCCGCCGCAAGAGGGAAAAGCCCATATTCCATGAAAATTTCATCAGACTGACAAGATTCGCCGCGATAACGGATTCGTAACCATCCTGTTGCATGCTGAATTCAGGATAAAGCCTCCACACGGGAAGGAAAGATCAATGCAGGATACGGAGTTCGAGCGCGGCGTTACATCATCTGGCCGTATCATCGCGGCAGATGTCCTTACAGATTTGCGCGCCATCCGCCAGCTGGAAGGGGTGTTTGACGGTCTGGACGGGGCCGCGCGTGCCGCGCCTGCCCGCCGCAAAGGGGCCGTTTTCCTTACGGCCCTGAATGTCACGGTGGAACATGCCGCGCGCAAGGCACGTCATGGCAACTGACACGCAACACTTCACCCCGCCGGTCGGCGGGGTGCTGGCGGGCCGGATCAATCGCGGAAGTTGCGGCTTTCCTTGATCTGGTCCCAGGCCCAGACAACTTCTTGCAGGCGGTCTTCATCGGTTCTGGCGCCTGCGTTGCGGTCAGGGTGCAGGTCTTTCACAAGGCTTTTGTATTGCTTGCGAATCTCTGGTCGTGTCCATGTGTCGCGCGCATCCAGTATTTCCAATGCGCGGCGTTCGGTCGGCGGCAGTTTGCGCGATGCAGCGCCGCTGGTCGCCTTGCCGGGGTTGCGCGTTGCGTTGTCGCCCAGAACCTGATGCGGGTCCTCAATCCCAAGGCGCTGCCAGGCAAGGCGTTCGTCCTTGCTGCCCAGGGGCTGTGTCGCCCGCCCCCACACGCGGTCACGTTCCATCGCGTCCATCATCTCGGACTCGGTCTGCCCGTCGAAGTAGTTCCACTTAAGGTTGTATTCGCGCGCATGATCCTTGCAAAACCACAGGTATTCATTCAGCTGGTCGGGGGATTTGGGGCAGCGATATTGCCCTGCCTCCTCGCAGCCCGGATGCTCACATTGCCGCACCGACGTTTCCCACGCGCCCGACATGCCGCGCCGCCCGCGTGTGCGCTTCTTCTTGTCGCTGGACGCGCGAATGTCAAAATCAAATGGGGATTTGCGATCCATGCCTAAACCTGTTCTTGCCTGTGTCTTATGTCGAATGTGCCGTATTGCAACGAATATCCCGCGCGGGCCTTTCCGACTCGGAGGCAGCAGCTTAGTTATATTTTCGTCAGGTTAGAAGAGGGCAGAAAGACACTATGCATATTCGTGATCAAATCGAGGCAAATCTGCAAGCGGCGTTCAATCCGGCACAGTTGCAGGTCGTCGATGACAGCGAAAGCCATCGCGGGCATGCCGGTTGGCGTGAAGGCGGGCAGACGCATTTCAATGTGATGATCCGCGCCGAGGCATTCCGCGACCAGTCCCGCATTGCGCGTCATCGCGCGGTTCATGCCGCGCTCGGGCCGGACCTTGTGGGGCGCATTCACGCCCTGTCACTGGATATCGGTGTGTGATCAGCTGTCGGGCGCGTCGCCAGACCCGCCGCGCGTCGCCGTTTCACGAAACTGCGGTTCGCGCCGCGATTCGTGGATGGGACGCGCGCCGGATGCTGTGCCGATCACCGGCTCTGCGGGGGCGGCGGCGCGGGGTTCGGCAACCTGTGGATGCTCGGCCAGCATTTCGGCGCTGGGCCTGCGAAAAATCAGCATGTTGTTCTGAACCGTGACGGTTCCCGTCAGGCCCTTGCGTTCTTCACTGGGCAGAGAGTCGGACCGCCAGTATTCCCACCCTTCGCGTGCCAGATCGTTCAGCAAAATGGTCATCTGGTGCGCATAGCGTTCTGCCGGCGCTTTCAACCCTTTTACCTTTTGCCCTTTTACGGGCGCGGGCACCGCAAGGTATTCATAAGACTGCATGGCATTCCTGTCCTTATCGCACGACAAACCGGCACAAATTATCAGCCGCGTTTACGCCAGACTGCCGAATGTTGCAACATGATGCCGCGCGCGCCCTTAGCGCAGCGGGAATGTCGCGAACAGATACGCCGTGTTCAGTCCCGGATTCGGCTTATAGATGCCCGCGCTGGACCGGTGGTCCGCGCCGACCCCGAATTCCGCGCCCGATGCGGTCATATAGCCCACATCCAGCGATGTGCGGAACTGCAACGGCCCGCCCAGATTGCGCCCGCTGCCGCGTTTGTGCACACCGGCAAGTCCCGATACCCGCGCAAACAATCCGCCTTGTTGGGCGCGCAGCGTATATGCGGCGCCCACGCCAATATAGCCCGAACTGTTGCCCGCACCCGACAGGCCCACCACAGGCTGCAAGCCCCAGATAAGCGGCTCTCCGATATAACGAACCTGCGCTTCCGTGGAGCTGACAGAAAGCTGGCTTCCGACACTGCCGAAAATACGCGGGCTTTCTGCAAGGGCGGGTTGGGCAAACAGGGCCATTACAACAAGGGCTGGCTTCAACAGGTTCATCATACAAATCTCGACTCTTGGGGGCACAATTCCATGCATCGGGGGCTGTCAGTCGCGCCTGATGACGGAATTTCCGTGAAACGACAGATTTGCATACGCCAATTCTGCTTTATAAACAATTAATTCGCGCGCACCTTAAAAAGGCGGTGTTTTTTTGCAACGCTCTGGCTGTCGCGACAGTGATGCTGCCGCGACACTGCACAAGCATAGTGCAGGCGTTAAAGCCCCAGTTTTGCGGTCACAATCTCGTTCACGGCCTGCGGATTGGCCTTGCCGCCTGTGGCTTTCATGACCTGCCCCACGAACCAGCCCGCCAGTTTGGGGTTCTGCTGTGCCTTCTCGACCTGCGCGGGGTTGGCGGCGATAATGTCATCGACAGCCTTTTCAATCGCGCCGGTGTCGGTCACCTGTTTCAGCCCGCGGTCCGCCACGATCTGCGCGGGGTCACCGCCTTCGGTATAGATAATTTCAAACACATCCTTGGCGATCTTGCCGGAAATATCGCCCGACTTGATCAGCTTGATGATTCCCGCCAGCTGTCCGGTGGTCACGGGGCTTGCACTGATCTCGTGCCCTTCCTTCTTCAGGCGTCCGAACAATTCGTTAATGACCCAGTTCGCGGACAGTTTCCCGTCCCCTGCGTCCGCTGCCACCGCCTCGAAAAACGCGGCATTGGTGACATCGGCGGTCAGCACGCTGGCGTCATAATCCGTCAGGCCGAAATCGCGCATGAAACGCGCTTTCTTGTCATCGGGCAATTCTGGCAGGCTGGCGGCAATGTCATCGACCCACGCCTGTTCAATTTCCAGCGGCAACAGGTCGGGGCACGGGAAATAGCGGTAGTCATGCGCTTCTTCCTTGGACCGCATGGACCGTGTTTCATTCTTGTCGGGGTCATACAGGCGGGTTTCCTGCACCACGCTGCCGCCATCTTCTAGAATGGCGATCTGGCGGCGGGCCTCATAGTCGATCGCGGCCTGAATGAAGCGCATGGAGTTCATGTTCTTGATTTCGCAGCGCGTGCCCAGATGGCCGAAATCCTGAGTGGCCTGATATTTTTCATACTGGCCGGGGCGGCAGACCGACACGTTCACATCGGCGCGCAGGTTGCCGTTTTGCATATTGCCATCGCAAGTGCCCAGATACCGCAGGATCTGGCGCAGCTTGGTGACATAGGCTGCGGCTTCTTCCGGCCCGCGAATATCGGGGCGGCTGACGATTTCCATCAGCGCGACGCCGGTGCGGTTCAGGTCCACGAAACTCATGTTCGGGTCCATGTCATGGATGGATTTGCCCGCATCCTGTTCGACATGAATGCGTTCAACCCGAACCAGCCGCGCAATGCCCGGCCCCATTTCCACCAGCACCTCACCCTCGCCGACAAGCGGGTGATACAACTGGCTGATCTGATAGCCCTGCGGCAGGTCGGGGTAAAAGTAGTTCTTGCGGTCGAAGGCAGACCGCAGGTTGATCTGCGCCTTCAGGCCCAGTCCCGTGCGCACGGCCTGTTCGATGCAGAATTCATTGACCACCGGCAGCATGCCGGGCATCGCGGCATCAACGAAGGCCACGTTCGAATTCGGCTCTGCCCCGAATTTGGTGGACGCGCCTGAAAACAGCTTGGACTGGCTGGACACCTGCGCATGAATTTCCATGCCGATCACCAGTTCCCATTCTCCGGTTGCGCCGGATATGGTTTTGACTGGCGGGGCTTCATAGGTCAGATCAAGCATAAGCGCGTATTCCTGTGAAAATCCTGTTTCCGCCTTCTAGCGGCAGGGCGGCGGCACAGCAAGAGGCAGCAGTTTGGGCGGGGTTTCGCCGATTTTGCCCACCCAGCGGCTGCGTGATTTGTGTTTCACGGGCGAATCGCACAATGGCGCGCTGCAGCGCATATGGGTGCTGTGCCACATTCGGAAACCAGATGACACGAAAACTGCCTTTGCGCCTGATGGCCGTTGCCGCCTTGGTGACGCTTTTGGGGGGCTGTATGGTTCAGGCCACCGACCAGAATGACGGTCCGGAAATTGTGACCCGCTGGGACCACCGCCCCGAAGCGACATTGTGGACTGCGGCGCAGTTCGAGGCCCTTGACCATGAAGGGCGTGCATTGGTTGAAACCGTGCCCGATGATATCGACAGTTTCTGCCCCGGATATGAAACCGCCGATGATGAAGGGCGCAAGGCCTTCTGGACGGCGCTGTTTTCGGGCCTTGCCGGATATGAAAGCACATGGCGCCCCGACGCTGCCGGTGCCGGTGGCCGGTATCGTGGTTTGCTTCAGATATGGCCGACATCGGCGCGGTATTACGGGTGTGACCTTAGCCACCCGAACGGCCTTTATGACGGGGCGACGAATTTGCGTTGCGCATCGCGGATTGCCGCACAGGCGGTGGAACGCGATCAGGTGGTCGTTGGCGGCCCCGGAAACTGGGGTGGCGTGGCCAAGGACTGGCCGCCATTGCGCAATGCCAGCAAACGCAATGACATCGCGTCCTTCACCCGCAGCCTGCCTGCCTGTCAGGTGTGATCCGGCGGCCTGATCAGGCATGTCGCCCCTGAAAAATGTTATCTTTTTAGGGTTTGCTAACCTTTTTGCGGCAATGATGTCTGGCAAACGGGTGGCAATGCACGATGGATCAGGCAGAAGCGGAACAGAATAGCCGGACAGACCGGCAAACCCCCTTGGAAAGGATGGCGGCACGCACGCGTGCTGCGGCCAGTGCCGATAACGCGGCCTTTGACGGGGCGATTCGTGTTGCGTTCGGGCGTATGGCGCGCACGCGCCGTGGCTTGGATGCGGCGGTCACATCGGTGAAGATGTCACCGGCCAGTCTGGCCGAAGTGGTGGAAATTGCCGAACCGGGAATGTTCCTGTCCCTGCTGGAAGGGGAGGGCGACAGAATCGGGCTGGCTGTTATGTGTCACAGCCTGATGGCCGGACTGGTCGAGGCGGTGACCACTGCGCGCGTCGCCGATGCCCCGCCGAACCCGCGCAAACCCACGCGTACCGACGCCGCCCTGCTGGCCCCGTTGCTTGATACCCTGTTGCAGCACATCGCCCAGCGGCTGGCAGTGGCAGGGGGCGCGGCCGCGCAGTTTGACGGCTATGTCTACGGGTCTTTCCTTGATGATCCGCGCCCCCTTGGGGTGTTGCTGGAAGATGTGCCGTATCAGATGCTGCGGCTGCGCGTGCAATTCGGTGACGGCCCGCGCGAAGGGGATATGTATCTTGTCCTGCCGGATGTCGCGCAGGCACAGGGCACAACCGGACCCGCGCAGGACACCACCCGACAGGCGCAATGGACGGCCCAACTGGAAGCAACTGTTTATGCCGCCGAAGTGCAGCTTGATGCGGTGCTGTGCCGGATGCAGATGAAACTTTCGGCCGTATCAACGCTGAAACGTGGTGATGTGCTGTGCCTGCCCGAAAGCGCGCTGGAAGCGTTGTCACTGGAAACGCTGAAAGGGCATGTCGTTGCCAAGGCCCGTCTGGGTCAGGCGCGCGGGCAGCGCGCCGTGCGCCTGACCAGCCAACCCGGAGAGGCGCCGGAAGACTACGACGTGCCCTTCACCCTGCCGGTATCCGCCGCGCGCATCCTGCCAGCCGGTCCTTTTGACACGGGGGTGGACACGGATACCGACAGCGAAATGGATACGGATATGCACGGTTTCGCCATGCCCGACGATCTGCCCATGCAGACAATGGCCGAAGATATTGCCGCAATGCCAGACGCACCGACAGATGGGCAGTAGCGCATGATGCTAATGCAGTGTCATGCCAGACGGAACTGCAACGCCGGGTAAGTCTGGCCTGTCGCGGGCGTTGGGGCTTGGATGAAGCCCGCGCCATCGGTGGGCCGGGGTCTGCCGATCCGGCGTAATAGAAGTTCACTTTATGCTGGCGGCATATTCCGACTTGCAAGGCTTGGCCTGCCATCAGGGCAATCGGCAGGCCGCGGGACGGCCCGCCGATGGTGCGGCGGCCTGCGGCCTTGATTCCGCACCTTGGGCATTGCCCAATGCCTGCTTCCGGCCAACACCACCCGACCGGATGTTTCAACATGATCCGGTCACACCCGCAGTGGCGGACGGATCAGGGCAAGGCCGCGTGGCGGTTGACGTCCTTATACAGCAAATAACGAAACGGCGCAGGGCCGCCCGCATAGCAGGCTTGCGGGCAGAAGGCGCGTAACCACATGAAATCGCCCGCCTCCACCTCGACCCATTGCTGGTTCAGGTGATAGACGCCCTTGCCCTGCAACACATACAGCCCGTGTTCCATGACATGGGTTTCGTCAAACGGAATGCTTGCGCCCGGTTGCAAGGTGACGATGGTTACATGCATGTCATGGCGCATATCAGCTGGGTCCATGAAACGGGTGGTTGCCCATGCGCCATTTGTGCCGGGCATGGGGGCAGGGGGGATATCCTGTTCCTGCGCGACAAACGGGTCAGGATGGTCCAGACCCTGCACCGCCTGATACCGCTTGCGGATCCAGTGGAACACCGTTTTTCCACCGCTGTCATTGTGCAGCGCCCAGTCGCTTCCAGCAGGCACAAACGCGAAGCCGCCCGCACCCAGCATGTGGGTTTCCCCGCCAATGCGGACACGCAGCGCCCCTTCGACGACGAACAGCGCCCCTTCGGCCTGCGGGTCGGTTTCGGGCCGGTCACTGCCGCCACCGGCGGCCAGTTCAACGATATATTGCGAGAATGTTTCGGCAAAACCGCTAAGGGGGCGGGCCAGAACCCAGAATCGCGCCCCTGTCCAGAAAGGCAGGTAGCTGGTGACAATGTCCGACAGCGTGCCCTTGGGAATTATGGCGAATGCCTCGGTGAACATCGCGCGGTCGGTCGTCAGCTGCGATTGCGGCGGCAACCCGCCCGGTGGCACATAATAGCCGGGCTGTGGCGTGGGGCGCGTGATATCTGCGGTCATTGTGCTGCTCCGTCCGGAAGGGTCACACAGGCGTAGCATGGCCACAATGGGCCATGCCAGCGCGGTTTTCACAGACAGAGTTTCCTGAAATCCCGAAGAATTGGCAATCAGGCAGCTTCAGGTTACTGCGCAGGGACCAGCCGCATCAGGGGCACGTCCTCGCCATCGGCCAGCACATAGATTGTCCCGTCCTGCGGATCGACGGCGACATCGCGAATGCGGTGCCCTTCCCCCTCCAGCAGGCGGTCCACCGGTTCCAGCGTGCCGTCGGTTTCGTCAAACAGCCCCAGATACTGGTGGAACAGGTTGCCGATCAGCAAATGCCCCTGCCAGTCCGGAAAGGCATCGCCCGTGTAGAACGTCATGCCCGATGGCGGAAAGTGATCCTCGCGCCCTGCGGGCCAGACATAGACAGGGGCGTTAAATCCGTCGCCTTCCTGATGGGGTTCGGCAAACCGTTCACCCCCGCGATAGGTCACGCCATTGGCGGCCAGCGGCCAGCCGTAATTGGCCCCGCGTTCAACGATGTTGACCTCATCGCCGCCCGCCTCGCCATGTTCGGCCAGCCAGATGGCGCCGCTGTCGGGGTGCAGGGTCATGGCCTGAATATTGCGGTGGCCATAAGACCAGATCGCGCCTGCCGCCCCTTCGTCATCCACAAAAGGGTTGTCGGCAGGAATCTCGCCGTCCAGTGTCAGGCGGATCACTGCGCCATTCTCGCTTGTCAGGTCTTGTGAAATATGGTCCGGCCCGAAATCCTTGGACCCGCGATCCCCGAAACCGGCAAAGACATGCCCGTCAGAAAACACGATGCGCGACCCGAAATGCGCGCCGGAATCAATTGCGGGCGTAACGCTGTGCAGCACTTCCAGATCGACAAGCGCGCTTTCGTCGCGGTCCAGCCGCGCGCGTCCCAGATGGGTTGTCGAATTCTGACCGCCCACGCGGCCCGCCCATGTCATGTAGACCAGTCCAGAATCGGCGAAATCGGGCGCGGGTGCAATATCCAGCAACCCGCCCTGTCCGCGCGTGTCGACATCGGGCGCACCGCTGATGGGTTGCATCTGGCCGGTGGTCTGGTCCAGCAGCACAATGTCGCCGCCACGTTTGGTGATGATCATGTCGCCATTGTCAGGCAGGAACGCCATGGCCCAGGGGTTTGTCAGGCCCGTGGCAACCGTTTCCACGTCAAAGGATGATTGGGCGCTTGCCGGCAGGGAAAATGCTGCGGTAACGGCGCATGCGGCGGCAATCTGGCGTTTTGATATGGTCATATCTATCCTCATGTCTTGGCATCATATGCCAAAGACATGGGCTTTATCGCGCTTGCGGCAAGTCACAACAGCTTGTGCAGGCGGGGTCCGGCGCGGCCTATTCCCGCCCGATTGCCCGCAAAACACGGTCCAGCGCCTCGCCTTGTTGCGATGTTACCGGCGCGTTGCGCACGGCGTTGTAATACGCTTCGGGGTCATAGGTCGGAATGCCCAGCCGCAGGTGATCGACCGTCAGCAGGCCCATGGCCGCCATCAACCCGTAGCTGGCCACTTGCACCCCTGCTTGCGATTGCAACAGGACTGTGCGCGCATCCATCAGGTCGTTTTCCGCGTTCAGAACGTCCAGCGTTGTGCGCGCACCAAGGCGCGCTTCCTCTCTCGTGCCGTCAAAGGCGCTTTGGGCCGCGCGAACCTGTTGCTGGCTGGCGGCAATGCGGGCGCGCGCCACTTCCAGATTGGCCCATTGCACGGCCACATTCTGGATGACCTGCGCGACGCTGCGGTGCATGCCGGACCGCGCCGCATCGCGCCGCGCCAGTGCCTGCCGGTGTTGCGCGCTGATGGCGCCGCCCTGATAGATCGGGCGCGCATACCGCACCCCCGCCGAGGCCGATCGCGTGCTTGGCCCGCTGTTCAGCAAATCCGATGTGACCCCGATGCTGGCATCAGCGGTCACGCTGCCATGGCGTTGCGCGGCGGCGCGTTCGGCGTTCAACTCTGCCGCGTTCGCCTCGAACTGGGCCTGTTTGACGGACGGGTGGGTGTTGCGGGCGATATCCTGCGCGGCCTGCAATGACGATGGCAGGCTGGGCAGGGCAGGGGGCTGGCGCAACTGGCCGGGGTAACGTCCGGTGACCAGCTTGTATTCCTCGCGTGCGACGGCCAGATCCCCTTCGGCAGCGGCAAGCTGGCTGCGGGCGGCGGCAAGGCGCGCTTCGGCCAGCGACACATCGGTGCGCGTAATCTCGCCCAGTTCAAACCGTTCCTGCGCGGCGTTCAGTTCCTGTTGCGTCAGGCGCATGGTGGTCTGGCGCAGTGTCACGGTTTCCACCGCGCTGCGCACATCCATGAAGGCGCGCACGGCATCCAGCAGCACCTGTTGTTCCACATTCAGCAGCGCCTGCCGTGTTCCCATGACCAGCGCTTCGGCGGACTGGCGCGCAAGCGCGCCGCGCCCGAAATCGATCAGCGTGATTTCCGCCGACAGGTTGACCGATGCGGTCAGCGTTTCCTGTTGCAGCGCGCCGGTGGTCTGGCGCTGGCCGCGCGTCTGCGCCACGAAATTCAGAACCGGCCGCAAGGACGCGACAGCAAGCGCCACATCTTCGTCAGCGGCGCGCAAAACCGCGCGGTTCTGTTCCAGCAGGTCGGAATTCTGATAGGCGTTGATGAATGTATCGGCCAGCGATTGCGCGGCTGCGGGCATGACGGTCAGTGCTGTGCTGCATGCGACGGCCAAGGCGGCGAAAGTGGATCTGAACATTTCTGCCCTTTCAAGCGTTGCTCGATTGTCTTGACCGGGCGGATTCAGCGCCGCCCGTGTCCGGTCAGAAAGTGAACGCTTCCTGCTTTTCAAAGCCCGGCAAAACGGGCGCTGCGGCATTGAACACATCGCGCCATGCAATCTGGTCGCCCTGCCGCACACCAAGGCGCACAACCCCCAACTGCCCTTCCATGAACAGGCAGATGACGCGCCCGCCCTCGCGCAGTTGCGCAACCAGACCGGCGGGGAATTCCGACACACCGCCTTGCACGATCATCGCATCATAAGGGGCGTGATCGGGCGCACCTTCGCTTAGCGGTCCTTTGTGGACAATCACCGCTTCCGCGCCAACCTGCGCCAGCGCTGTTTCTGCATCCTGTGCCAATGTGTCGTCTTCTTCAACGGCGACAACAGCTTGTGCCATCTGTGCCAGAAGGGCGGATGAGTATCCCGCACCGCACCCGATATCCAGCACCAGCTCGCGTCCGGTGACGTCCAGCATGTCCAGCATCTTGGCCAGTGTGCGCGGTTCAAGCAGCACACGGTTTTCCGCAAGGGGAATATTCTCGCCGACATAGGCTGTCTCGCGCAGGGCATCGGGAACGAAGATTTCACGCGGAGTGTTCAGCATTGCGCCTATGATCGTAAATTTGGTCACATCCGACGGGCGCACTTGCGTATCAACCATCATGGTGCGACGGGCTGCATAATCCGGCATCGACTGAACTCTCCAGTTTGGTTTATGTAGAATGTCATTGCCACAGAACGCGCGCCACAGCAATATCCGTCGCGGCGAAAACATGTTTGTCAGCGCCGCTGGTGGCAATCCGGATCACACTATTGCGCCATATGCGGCCTGAATTTCCGCCGCAGTGGTTAATTCCGGCTTTTCAGGGCGGGGTGTGGCAGTGCATAAACATGTTTTGCACAGCAGGAGCAGGCCCATGTTTAAAGAGTTCAGAACCTTTATCACGCGCGGAAATGTCATGGATATGGCCGTCGGTATCATTATCGGCGCGGCATTTACCGCAATCGTCACGTCATTGGTGGATGATCTTGTAAACCCGCTTATCGGTATTTTTGTGGGTGGCGTTGATTTCAGCGCGGTCAGCTTCGGTCTGGGTGAAGCCCAGTTCATGATCGGCAATTTCATCAACGCGGTCATCAAGTTCCTGATTGTGGCCTGGGTTGTGTTCTTGCTGGTGCGCACGGTGAACCGGATCAGTTCCCTGAACAAGAAAGAAGAAGCGCCCGCCCCCGAAGCGCCCAAAGGCCCCACCACCGAAGAACTGCTGATTGAAATCCGCGATAGTCTGAAGGCGAAATAACGCCTGAACCACAGGGCGCGGGCGGCGCGCAACAGCGCGGCCCGTGTTCATATATCGATGGCGGTTGTCTGGACCACGTTGCGCAGCGCAAAGGATGATTGCATCTGCACAACGCCGGGCAACCGGCTAAGGTACCGGCGATGGATGCGCGCGAAATCGTCGCTGTCGGCGGCGATGACCTTCAGCAGGTAATCGGCCGTGCCCGCCATCAGGTGGCATTCCAGTACATCGGGCACGCGCGCGACCTCGCGTTCAAACGCGTCAAGGATATCCTCGCTTTGGCCCGACAGCTTGATTTCCACAAACACCACGGTCGCGCGGCCAATCCGGCGGCGGTCCAGCAGGGCCACATAATCCGCGATGATCCCGTCCGCTTCCATCCTTTGAACCCGCCGGTGACAGGCGGATGGCGACAGGTTTATCAACTCGGCCAGTTCCGCGTTGGTGACGCGCCCCTGCTTTTGCAAGACACGCAATATGCGGCGGTCCGTGTCATCTAGCTGCATTGCAGCGCAATCCTTTGTCGGAAAACGGGCGATATGCGCGAAATCTTCTTGTGATTTATTGCCTTGTGCGCGGAAATGTCAAGAATTCACCCCGACACAGCGATATTGTGCGAATATAATCACAGGGAGGTTCAGAATGCTGATTGGGTGCCCCAAGGAAATCAAACCGCAGGAATACCGTGTCGGGCTGACGCCTGTTGCCGCGCAGGAAGCCATTGCCAACGGCCATCAGGTCATTGTCGAGGCGGGCGCCGGACAGGGCGCAGGGTTTGACGATGACGCCTACCGCGCGGTCGGCGCGGATGTGGTGGACATGGCAGAAGAAATATTTGCCCGCGCCGGACTGGTGGTCAAGGTCAAGGAACCACAGGCGGGGGAACGCAAGCAACTGCGCGAAGGGCAGATCCTGTTCACCTATCTGCATCTTGCCCCCGACAGGGCGCAAACCCGCGACCTGCTGGCCAGTGGTGTGACGGCCATTGCCTATGAAACCGTGACCGACCGCGCTGGCGGGTTGCCGCTGCTGGCCCCCATGTCCGAAGTGGCGGGGCGGCTGGCCCCGCAGGTGGGGGCGTGGACCTTGCAAAAGGCCAATGGCGGGCGCGGCGTGCTGATGGGGGGCGTGCCCGGTGTTGCGCCCGCCCGTGTGGTCGTGATTGGCGGCGGTGTTGTGGGCACGCATGCGGCGCGCATTGCTGCGGGAATGGGCGCGGATGTGACGGTGCTTGACATGTCGCTGCCGCGCCTGCGCTATCTGGATGATGCCTTTGGCGGGGTGTTCAAGACCAGCTACGCCTCCAAGGGGAACACGGCCGAACTGGTGGAACAGGCCGATATGGTGATCGGGGCCGTGCTGATACCGGGTGCCGAAGCCCCCAAGCTGATAACCCGCGACCAGCTGTCACGCATGAAACCCGGTGCGGCGCTGGTCGATGTGGCGATTGATCAGGGCGGGTGTTTTGAAACATCGCGCGCCACCACACATGCCGACCCGATCTATGACGTGGACGGGATCATGCATTATTGCGTGGCCAACATGCCCGGTGCGGTGGCGCGCAGTTCCACCATTGGCTTGGGCAATGCGACCATGCCCTTCATGCTGGCACTGGCCAACAAGGGGTGGCGGCAGGCCTGCGAAGATGACGCGCATCTGCTGGCGGGGCTGAACACCCATGCGGGCCATCTGACCTATTATGCGGTGGGCAAGGCGCAGGGAATCGACGTCTTGTCGCCCGCCATGGCGCTGAAACTGTAAACCGGCGCGAGGTGGGGGCTTTTGTGGCCCTCGCCCCCCGCAGGCCACTTGCGCGCAGACCATCGCCGCGCGATATGGCATAAGGAGCAAGACACACAACCATATTGGAAGGCCCGATGCCTGTTCGCACACAAATCGCCTATTGGGGCATTGCCGGTCTGGGGTTTATCGCGCTGCTGTGGGTGATGGGCGATGTGCTGCTGCCCTTTGTGACGGGGGCAGCGATTGCCTATTTCCTGAATCCGGTGGTGATGCGGCTGGTGGCGGCGGGTGTGCCGCGTGTGCTGGCGGTCGCGGCGCTGATGTGCGTTGCGCTGGGCGCGGTCGTGCTGGCGGGGCTGCTGGTCATTCCAGCCGTGATTTCGCAGCTGGTGCAGTTCAGCGAAACCGCGCCCGACCTGCTGCGGCAGGCGCAGGCGTTCCTGACGCAGTATTTCCCCGATCTGGAGGAGACGCTGCAATCCTCGCTTGCCACGATGGGCAACGCCATCCGCGACCGTGGCGCGGATCTGGCGCAGGGGGTGTTGCGCGGGGTGTCGGGTGTGGTCAGCGCACTTGTGTTTCTGGTGATTACGCCTGTGGTTGCGTTCTATCTGTTGCTGGACTGGCCGCGCGTCATGCGCGGGGCGGATGACCTGCTGCCGCGACAGCATGCGCCCACGCTGCGCAATCTGGGCCGCGATGTGGACCGCGCCATTGCGGGGTTTGTGCGCGGACAGGTGACAGTATGCCTGATCCTTGCGGCCTATTACGCGACGGCGCTGGGCGTGGCGGGGCTGCAATTCGGGCTGGCCATTGGTGTGGTGGCGGGGCTGATTTCCTTTATCCCCTATATCGGCGCGATTGTGGGCGGTGTGCTGGCCATTGGCGTGGCGCTGTGGCAGTTCTGGGGCGAACCGGGCATGATTGCCGCCGTGATCGCCATTTTTGCCGTCGGGCAGGTGCTGGAAGGCAATATTCTGGTGCCGCGCATTGTGGGGAATTCGGTGCGGCTGCATCCTGTATGGCTGTTGTTTGCGGTGTCGGCTTTCGGCAGCATGTTCGGGTTTACCGGCATGCTGATTGCCGTGCCGGTTGCGGCGGCGATCGGTGTTCTGGTGCGCTTCGGTATCGCGCAATATCAGGGCAGTGCCCTGTACAGGCAGGAGTGACGGACCATGACGCCCCCCCGCGCCGGACAAATTCACCTGCCCCTTGCGCTGCCTGCGTCCTACAGCCGCGCCGATTTCGTGGCAGCGCCCTGTAATGCCCATGCGCTGCACATGATCACACAGGGCGGCTGGCCCGCAGGCAAGCTGGTTCTGACCGGACCGGAAGGGGCGGGGAAAACCCATTTGCTGCATGTCTGGGTTGCCGAACAGGGGGCGACCCTGTTGCGCGCGCAGGATCTGGATGGGGCCGATTTGCCCGCACTGGCCGCGCAGGGGGGCGTCGCGCTGGATGATGCGGGACAGGTCGCAGGACACCCCGCGCGGGAAGCGGCGCTGTTTCACCTGCACAACCTGCTGGCGGCAGGGGGCGGGCAGATATTGCTGACCGCGCGCAGCCCTGTGCGGGATTGGGGGTTGCGCCTGCCCGATCTGGCATCGCGGTTGCAGGCGGCGGCGCATGTGGCGCTGGCCGCGCCGGATGATGCGCTGCTGGCGGCGGTGCTGACAAAACTGTTCGCCGACCGGCAGGTCACCATTCCCGACACGCTGGTTCCGTATCTTCTGCCGCGGATGGAACGTTCGCTTGCTGGTGCGCAGCAGATCGTCGCGCGGCTGGATGCAGCGGCCCTTGCGCGCAAGAAATCCATATCGCGCATTCTGGCTGCCGAAATCCTGAACGACATGGACGACCAGACCGACCGGACCGGCACCAGCGATCCCGAATAAGTGAGCGCGGCGTTTTTCGCGCCCCGCCCCTCTTGTGTGTTGCGGGGGCGCTGCATAAGCTTGAGCTTATATATTTTTTGCCGGAGGCGTGCGTCTTGATCCGATTTCTAAGCGTTAGCATTTTTATGGTCATGGGGCTGGCGATTGCCCCCTTGGCGGCGCAGGATGATACGCGCCTTGTTGTCGGTCAGGTCATGGTGCTGGAACGCATGGCGCTTCCGGATGATACGATGCTGATGGTCGATATCAGCGATGACGCCGACACCAGCCTTGCGGCTGTCCGCATGCCGACAGATGGCGCGCAAAGCCCCTTTACCTTTGAAATTGAAGTGCCTGCCGATCAGGCGCTTGTGGTGCGTGCAGGGTTGCGGGCCATGGATGATGCGGTCTGGCTGACCGAACCTGTTGCTGTCGCGCCGGGCAGTGATGTGCTGGATCTGGGCACCATTCGGGCCTTGCGCACCCAGGCAATGGGGTTTGCGTCGCTTCTGGCCTGTGGCACCCAACTGATAGAGGTGGGGTTCCTGCCCGAAGATGTCCGCCTGCGGTTTAACGAACAACTTATCACGATGACCCCGTCTGTGGCGGCATCGGGGGCGTTGTTCACCGACCCCGATAGCCCCGCAACCTCTCTCCATATGAAGGGCGACACAGCCTTGTTGCGCATTGACGGGGCGGAACTGGCCGAATGCACCCTTATGCGGCCCGAACTGGACATTACCCAAGGGGTCTGGAACATTACCGCGATCGGCGACAAGGCGGCTGTGTTTCCGTCGCGCACCGAACTGGTGTTCTATTCCGATGGCCGGATGAGTGCGTCTGTCGGGTGCAACCGCCTGATCGGCGGCTACAGGCGTCATGGCGGAATCCTGTCCTTTGGGCGGATTGCCAGCACAATGATGTCCTGCCCCGATGGTATGATGGATCAGGAACACCAGTTCACGACAATGCTGCGGCGCGTGGACGGCTACCGCCTGTCGTCAGAATCCGGACGGCTGACATTGCTGGCCGGGGGGGTAGCTGTCATCACCGCGCGCCGGTAGCGCAGGCCGCAGATGGCCGCCCTGCGCCTGCACCGGTACAAACTTCGTCTACGCCGCAATAAAACTGTCACAATCCAGCGCTATCAGGACGCCATGACCCAGCCCCAGCCCTCTGCAGATTTCCTGAATGCCCCGTTCCCCGAACCACAGGTTCTGGACGGGTTCGACCCGCAAGGGCCGGAGCGTTTTTTCAACCGTGAAATGTCATGGCTGGCCTTTAACTGGCGCGTGCTGGAGGAAGCGATGAACCCGCGCGTGCCCTTGCTGGAACGGGTGCGGTTCCTGTCCATTTCATCAGCCAATCTTGATGAATTCTATACGGTTCGGGTTGCTGGTTTGCGGCAACTGGCGCGGGCGGGCAACAGCACGCCGTCGGATGACGGGCGCACGCCTGCCGAACAGCTTGTGCTGATCAATGAAGACGCCCGCCGCCTGATGGAAAAACAACAGGAAGTGTGGGTCATCCTGCGGCCGTTGCTGGCCGAAGCGGGCATTACCATCCTGTCGCATGAGGACCTGACCGCCGCTGACCGCACGGCGGCGGCGGATTATTTCCTGCAAAATGTCTTTCCCGTGTTGTCGCCGCTGGCGATTGACCCTGCACATCCGTTCCCCTTCATTCCCAATGCGGGTTTTTCACTGGCGATGGAACTGGAGGACAAGCGCGGGCGCAAACTGCATGCGCTGGTGCCCATTCCCGGCCAGATCGACCGCTTTCTGCGCCTGCCCGGTGACAGTATCCGCATGCTGCCGCTGGAAGAACTGATCCTTGCGGAAATGGATAACCTGTTTCCCGGCTACAGATTGCTTGGGTCGTGCACGTTCTCGGTGCTGCGCGACAGCGATCTGGAGGTTGAGGAGGAAGCCGAGGATCTGGTCCGCGAATTCGAGGTCGCCCTGAAACGCCGCCGCAGGGGCGAAGTGGTGCGCATGAAAATCTCCGCAGGGGCGCCGCAGGACTTGCGTGACATTGTCATGGAAGAACTGGACGTGTCCGACACCGAAGTGGTCGAGGTGCATGGCATCATGGGCATTTCCACGCTGAAGGAACTGGTGCTGGACGACCGCCCCGACCTGCTGTGGCCGGGGTTCACGCCGCGCGTGCCCGAACGTGTGCAGGACCACCATGGCGACATGTTCGCCGCGATCCGCCAGAAGGACATGCTGCTGCACCACCCCTATGAGACATTCGACATGGTGGTGCGGTTTCTGGAACAGGCCGCGCGCGACCCTGATGTGCTGGCGATCCGGCAAACCCTGTATCGCACATCGCGCAACAGCCCCATTGTGGCCGCGCTGTGCGAAGCGGCCGAGGCGGGCAAATCCGTCACCGCACTGGTCGAGTTGAAAGCGCGCTTTGACGAAGCCGCCAATATCCGCCAGTCGCGCAGGCTGGAACGTGCGGGCGCGCATGTGGTCTACGGGTTCGTGAACTATAAAACACACGCGAAAATCAGCGCTGTGGTGCGCCGCGAAGGGGACAGGCTGGTCACCTATACCCATTTCGGAACCGGAAATTACCACCCCATCACGGCGCGCATCTATACCGACCTGTCGCTGTTCACCTGTGACGCGGCGCTGGGGCGGGATGCAACGCGCGTGTTCAATTATGTGTCGGGCTATGCAGAACCCGCGATGCTGGAAAACCTGTCGATTTCGCCCATCAGCCTGAAACCGCGCCTGTTGCAACTTATCGCCGCCGAGGCCGAGCACGCCCGTGCAGGCCGTCCCGCGCAGATATGGGCCAAGATGAATTCCATCATCGACCCTGATGTGATTGACGCGCTGTATGATGCCAGCCGCGCGGGCGTGGAAATCAGCCTGATTGTGCGCGGCATTTGCGGTTTGCGTCCGGGCATCAAGGGATTGTCGGACAATATCCGCGTCAAGTCCATCGTGGGGCGGTTTCTGGAACATTCGCGCATTGTATGTTTCGGCAATGGCGCGGGCCTGCCATCGGAACAGGCGCGGGTGTTCATGTCCTCTGCCGACTGGATGGGGCGCAATCTGGTGCGGCGGGTGGAAACGCTGGTGGAAATCATGAACCCCACCGTCAAGGCGCAGATCGTGCGGCAGGTGATGGCGGCCAATCTGGCGGATGAGGCCCAAAGCTGGGTGTTGCAACCCGATGGCCCTGCGCTGCGCGTTCTGCCCCGCGAAGGCGAGGAACGCCGCCTGTTCAACTGCCACCGGTTTTTCATGGAAAACCCGTCCCTGTCGGGGCGCGGGTCGGCGGGGGCCGAAGATGTGCCCGAACTGACGCATGAAGATGATTGAGGCTGCGTAACGGGCCGGTAAAAAAGGCGCGCTGCACTGGCGCGCCTTTCTGTGTCATGGGGCCGGACGGCGTGATCAGTCGCGCAGCAATTCGTTGATGCCGGTCTTGGACCGTGTCTGC
Organism: Roseinatronobacter sp.; assembly: GCF_051859525.1. Taxonomy (NCBI): domain Bacteria; kingdom Pseudomonadati; phylum Pseudomonadota; class Alphaproteobacteria; order Rhodobacterales; family Paracoccaceae; genus Roseinatronobacter; species Roseinatronobacter sp. Next base: position 18,648 of record NZ_JBHYFM010000021.1, read on the forward strand.
GCATCCACGCGCTTGACGATGACCGCGCAATACAGGTTTACGCCGCCCTTGGACGGCATGGTGCCCGACACGACCACCGAATAGGGCGGCACTTCGCCATAGGTGACTTCGCCGGTTTCGCGGTCCACGATCTTGGTGGATTTGCCGATATAGACGCCCATCCCCAGAACGGAGCCTTCACGGATGATGCAGCCTTCCACCACCTCGGAGCGCGCGCCGATGAAGCAGTTATCCTCAATGATGGTGGGTCCGGCCTGCATGGGTTCCAGAACCCCGCCAATGCCCACACCGCCCGACAGGTGCACATTCTTGCCGATCTGCGCGCAGCTGCCCACAGTGGCCCATGTGTCCACCATGGAACCGCTGTCCACATAGGCGCCAAGGTTCACGAAGGACGGCATCAGCACCACACCGGGCGCGATATAGGCGGATTTGCGTACCACGCAGTTGGGCACTGCGCGAAACCCTGCCGCGCGCCACTGCGCGGCATCCCAGCCCTTGAACTTGCTGTCCACCTTGTCCCACCAGCCGCCGCCCTGCGGCCCGCCGTCATGGGGTTCCATATCCTTGATGCGGAACCCCAGCAGCACGGCCTTCTTGGCCCATTGGTTCACATGCCAGTCGCCAGTGTCGCGCCGTTCGGCCACGCGCAGAGTGCCATTGTCCAGCGCGTCCAGCGTAGCCTCAATAGCGTCGCGCGTTTGCCCCTTGGTGTCGGGGGTAATGCTGTCGCGGGCATCCCACGCGGCTTCGATTGCGGTTTCAAGCGCGGCAGTGTCGGTCATCGGGGACTCCATTCCTCTGGTCATCGGTTGGGCTTGGCTATAGCGTTGGGACAGGCAAACCGCAACTTCCCCGCGCGATTGGAGGCCCTTTTGAACGAGAACGCCAAATACCGTATCTTTCCTGACGCAAGCGAAGACATCCAGCACTGGGATGACATTCCCGACACGGCGCAAACGCGCCACCCCGCCTATCGTCTGGCATTCGCCGACAAGGATTTCATGCTGCGTGACGAATTGCGCCCCGTGCGGCTGCAACTGGAACTGCTGAAGCCAGAATTGCTGATGAATGAACGCGGTATCCGGTCCACCATTGTCATGTTTGGCGGCGCGCGCATTCCCCGCCCCGAGCACGCGGATCAGGCCAGCACGCCAACGCTGGCGGGGCTGGCGCGGTTTTATGACGAAGCGCGCGAATTTGCCCGCCTGATGACATTGCGATCCGTGCAAAGCTACGGGCGCGAGGATGTGATCGCCACAGGCGGCGGCCCCGGTGTGATGGAGGCGGGCAATCGTGGCGCCAAGGACGCGGGCGGCATGTCCATCGGGCTGAATATCGTGTTGCCGCATGAACAGGCCCCGAATTCATATGTGACGCCTGATCTGTGCTTCAACTTCCATTACTTCGCCATCCGCAAGATGCATTTCCTGATGCGCGCCAAGGCGATTGCGGTGTTTCCCGGCGGGTTCGGCACGCTGGATGAACTGTTTGAAACGCTGACCCTGATCCAGACAGAACGCATGCGCAAAATGCCCTTTGTGCTGTTCGGGCGCGAATTCTGGCAGAAAATCATCAACTGGGATGCACTGGCCGAGGCGGGCACCATAAGCGCCGAAGATCTGGGCCTGTTCCATTTTGTCGAAACCGCAGCCGAGGCTATAGAAATCATTGATAATTTCAAACCTGACGGCTGCGATTGACCTGTTTTGGCCTGTCTTGACCTGACCCGATTTGGCGCGGGCTGTTTTCAGCCCTGCCAGTCTTCGCCCAGATAGGTTGAAAGATAGTCCAGCATAACCTCTCTCACATCGGGTTCAGGGTCCATCATGCCCTGATCCTCGACCATCCAGTCCAGCAATTCATCCCAGACGCGCCGCGAATAGCCGCCATTGGTGACTGTGCGCAGGCTGTGGCAGGCGATGCAGCCGTAATACACCTCATCGACACCCTCGCCGGGGGGCAGGGGGTAGAACTCGAAATCTTCGGGCACATCCGCAAGCGTTGTGATCCGTTCCTCTGCGCTGGCTTGATGTGGCGCGCCCAGAGTGAGCAGGGCGGCGGCCAGGGCCGCCCCGCAGATTGAAGTCAGGGGTTTCATGTTGGTGTGCTGTCCTTATACGGCCGTGAAATGGATGCGGTGGCAGGAATTGTTCAGATACCCGCGCGGGTTCCAGCCCGGCACAACCATGGGCTGGCTGTTGCCCTGATTGTCGGTCGCGCGTGCCCAGACTTCGTAATATCCGGCCATGGGCGGAATCACGGTCTGTTCCCAGCGCTGCCATGCATAGCGGTTGGCCGGTGCATGAAGCTGCGCCACCTGCCATGTCGCCCCGAAATCGATCGAGGTTTCCATTTTGACCACATGGTTGTCACCGGCCCAAGCCTGCCCGCGAATGGCAAAAGGCGCGCCCGCGCGCGTTTCAGCGCCCGCGACAGGGTTGGTGATGGCGGATTTCACGATCATGGACCCCATGACCATCATATCCTCATGCGCGACTTCTGCACCCGCTTCGACAGGGAAGCGCGGCACACGGTAGCTTAGGCCCGTCATGCCGGGGCCGTCATGTTCACGGTCGCGCACCCAGATGCGGGTGACCCATTTCTGGCTGACCGAACCTGCCCAGCCGGGGGCCACGATACGCGCGGGATAGCCGTGTTCAATCGGAATATCCTCGCCGTTCATTTTCAGCGCGATGATGGTGCTGGGGTCCATCATCTTGTCGATGGGGCCGCCGCGCGAAATGGCCTGGCGGTCGGGATCGCCGGACAGGTGTTCATCATAGCTGAAATGGCCCGTATACACCGCCGAGGGCTTCACTCCCGCGCGGCGCAGGATGTCGCGCACCCGCACGCCGGTCCATTCGGCATTGCCGATGGCCCCGATGGTCCAGGGGTTGCCGCGTGGCAGCGGGTTGAAGCCCGCGCGCCCGTTGCCGCCGCATTCAAGCTGCGCCTGCATGGTGACCTGCTCGAAATCATTCATCAACTCGTCATAAGAGAGTTCCAGTTCTTCATTCACCTCGCCGTCGATTTTCAACCGCCAGTCGGCCTTGCTCATGGGCATGGGCATGGTGCCGTTGTTGCGGATGAAGTGATGTGCCGCGGGGGTGATGTCGTCATCCAGCAGATGCACCGCGGCCTCGACATTCATGGGGCGGTCGTTATGCACGATCATGTCGGCATGTTTGGACTCGATGCTGAATTCGTTGATGGTTTCGGCAAGCGCCGCAGGCATGAGGCCCGCTGGCATATTGCTGCTGAACGGGATTGTGGTGCCCAGCACCGCCCCCATCGAGGCAAGCCCCGCGCCGCGCAGGAACCCGCGCCGGTCCGGCCCCGCCTTGCGCCCGAAAACCAGATATTCCGCACGTTCGGGATCGTCATTGTAAAGTTCGATAAGCCCGCGTTCTTTATGTGGCATGCTGTTCCATCCTCCCATGTCCAGAGCCAGAAGGGCACCGTGAAAGCGCCCGTAAGTATAAAGACGACTGCGCGATGTATATTATTCCATGCGGGTGCAAAAATATTTTTGCACCAAGGCAGGGGGCGCTCGCGCCCCCTCGGGCCTGCGGCCCTCACCCCCTGAGGATATTTGCGCCAGAATGAAACAGGCGTGCAGGTATCCGGGCTGTGGGTGGGGACGTGCCGGGCGGGGTCAGGCCAGACAAGGCAGCCGCGCGGCATTGATCAGGGCGATCTGGGCGGCGCTGGCGGGCAGGTGGTCGCGGCTTTTGGCATGGGCTGTTGTCGCGATGGTGGCGAAGCGCGACATGTCCATATCCTGCGAGACAATGTTGAACCGAAGCCCCGATGTTGTCCAGCTGGCCTGTTGCAGATGCTGGTCAAGATGGATGTCCAGGGCGCTGTCGGGCGCGTCATCGGGGTGGATGAACAGGCTGAGTTTGCAGGCATTCGCGCCCACATAGCCCAGATGCAGCCCGCCTTGCCAGTCACCGGAATAGGCCAGTTGCAAGCCGGTTGCGCGCATGACCGGTGTCAGCCATGTGAACTCATCAGGCAGATGCGCGGATGATGTGGCAATATCTGCGCTGGCCCAGCTTTGGTGCAGGTCAAGCGGGGTGTGTTGCGCGGTGCCGCGGGTCTGCGTGTCGGGTGCGTCAGGTCCGTTGGGGGGCGTTGTGAACCAGACTGCGCCAGCAATGACGGCCCCTGCCGCCGCAGCCGCCAGCGCCGCAGGCCAGCGCCATGCGATGCGGTCGGGCAAAGCAGGCAGCAGGGGCGGCGGAAGGACATCGCTGTGGAAGGTGGCGAGGGATGTTTTCAGCCGCTGCAAGGTGGCGACACGGCGGGCAAGTGCGGGGTCCTCGGCCAGTGCGGTGATCACGGATGCGGCCTGTTCCGGCGGGAGTTCCCCGTCGACAAATGCGTTCAGCATGTTGTCGGAGAATGGCTGTTGTGTCATTGGCCTATATCCCGGTGAAACGCCTGCCTTGCGCGCGCGGCAGGGCGATAAGCGTGTCGTCGTCTTGCAAGCTAAGCGCGAGGGCGGCGCGTGCGCGGCTGATCCGTGACATAATGGTTCCTTGGGGCACATCAAGCAGGTCCGAGGCTTCTGCATAGCTGAAGCCCGCGATATCCACCAGTGCCAGAACGTCGCGATGCGGTTTGGCCAGTTTCATGAAGGCCTGCCGCACGGCCAGCCTGTTCACGGTCAGGTCATCGGGGCGGTCCAGCGCGATTTGCAGGTCGATATCATCATCACTGGTCAGGTCCGGCAGGCGACCGGCGGCGCGCAGCCGGTCGACCCACAGGTTGCGCATGATGCGGAACACCCACACGCGCAGTGCGGTCTGGTCGTGCGGGACGCTGCGCGCGGACATGGCGCGCAGCATCGTGTCCTGATACAGGTCTTCGGCGTTCGGCAGGTTCGGGCAAAGTGCGCAGGCATAGCCGAACAACCTGCGGCGCAACGCCAGAAGCGCGTCATGGTGGCGGCGTTGTCTGGGCATTGGAACTCCCCTCCTGCAAGGGAAGCTAGCGCGCCTGCGACAGTTTGTCAGCCTGTTTCTGGCGCAGCTTTCCGGCGCAAGCCTGCCTTACAGCCGCATATGGCGTGCGCGTGCGCCGCGTTCTATGGCCGCCGCATGCAGGCGGTCGATCTGCAATTCATGGCGGATTTCTTCGAGCAGGCGCAACTCGGCCTGCGACAGCTTGCCATCCGATGCGGCCACGTCGCAGGCGATTGTATAGGCCGTTTCATTCAGTTTGTCGGGCAGGTTTTCGCGCACCAGCCCGAACAGGGCATCCAGCCCGTCTTCTTCTTCCAGCAGGTCGAACACGGTCTGGGCAATGGTCTTGATGCGGTCGGCATCATATTCGGCAAAGATGGGCAGGTGATTCACAAGCGCCTGAATTGCCACCAGTTCGGCGGTGCGGATTTCCTGATCGGCCGCGGAGACCGCGATCATAAGCGCGACCAGACAATCCTGCGGTGACAGAGGCTGAGGTAGGGGCGACATGGGAACGTCCTTTGGAATGTCTGTTTGGCGCGCAGAATATTGACGTGGCTTGCAAGGAGCAATAGGGAGTGAGGCTGTTATCCACCCCCCACAAGGAAGTGAAGTGTCCATGTCCGCATTGCGTGAGGCCGCCCTGACATCCAAAGCCTGGCCCTTTGAGGAGGCCCGCAAGCTGGTTGCGCGGATCAAGGGCAAGACACCCGAGAAGGGATATGTGCTGTTTGAAACGGGCTATGGACCGTCCGGCCTGCCGCATATCGGCACCTTCGGCGAGGTGGCGCGCACAACCATGATCCGCCGCGCCTTCGAGGCGATCTGTGATGTGCCCACGCGGCTGATCTGTTTTTCCGATGATGTGGATGGCATGCGCAAAGTGCCCGACAACGTGCCCGACCCTGATGCGCTGCGCGAACATTTGCAGCGCCCGCTGACATCGGTGCCCGACCCGTTCGGCAAGTATGAGAGTTTTGGCCATCATAACAACGCCATGTTGCGCCGGTTTCTGGACACGTTCGGGTTCGAGTATGAATTCATCAGCGCGACGGAATTCTATAAATCCGGCCAGTTCGATGCGGTGCTGTTGCGGGCCGCTGAACGCTATGACGATATTATGGCCGTCATGCTGAAAAGCCTGCGGGACGAGCGGCAGCAGACCTATTCCATTTTCCTGCCGATCCATCCGGAAACCGGCCGCGTGCTGTATGTGCCGATGAAACATGTGGACGGCAAGAACGGCACCATCACATTCGATGACGAGGACGGGCGCGAATGGACGTTGCCGGTCACTGGCGGCAATGTGAAGCTGCAATGGAAGCCCGATTTCGGCGCGCGCTGGGCCGCGCTGGATGTCGATTTCGAGATGTATGGCAAGGACCATTCGACCAACACCCCCATCTATGACCGGATTTGCGAAATTCTGGGCGGCAAGAAGCCCGAGCATTATGTCTATGAGTTGTTTCTGGACGAGAATGGCGAGAAGATCAGCAAATCCAAGGGCAACGGCCTGACGATTGATGAATGGCTGACCTATGCCAGCACGGAATCGCTGTCTTATTACATGTTCCTGAAGCCGCGCACGGCCAAGCGCCTGTCATGGGATGTGATCCCGAAGGCCGTGGATGAATATCACCAGCAGTTGCGCGCCTATCCCGACCAGACGCCGGAACAGCAGGTGGCCAATCCTGTGTGGCATATTCATGGTGGCAAGCCGCCTGCGTCGAATATGGTGGTCAGTTTTGCGATGTTGCTGAACCTTGCATCTGTGGCGGGGTCTACGGGCAAAGAGGGGCTTTGGGGCTTTATCCGCCGCTATGCGCCCGATGCGGCGCCCGAAACCCACCCCGATCTGGATCAGGCGGCAGGGTTCGCGCTGGCGTATTTCCGTGATTTCGTGGCCCCTGCGCGCAAGTTCCGTGCGCCAGGTGACATGGAACGCGCGGCGATGGAAGATCTGGCCGCACGGTTGCGCGCATGGCAAGGCGGGCTGGACGCCGAGGAATTGCAGACGCTGGCATTTGCCGTGGGCAAGGATCACGGGTTTGAAAACCTGCGCGACTGGTTCAAGGCCCTGTATGAGGTGCTGCTGGGCCAGTCGCAGGGGCCGCGTTTCGGCGGGTTCATCGCGCTGTATGGTGTGGATGAAACGGTCGCCCTGATTGACCGCGCCCTTGCGGGTGAACTGGCATAAGTGATCCGGACGTTCCCCTTTTGCGTAGGACTCCCATCCTAGCGTGAAAGGGGAACACCATGCGGGCCTTGTTTGCGGCCATGGGGCTTGTGCTGGCGGTCACGACCGCGCAGGCACAAGACAGCGCCGATATACGCCAGATTATCAAAGACCAGATCGCAGCGCTTCAGGCAGATGATTTTGATCGCGCCTTCAGCTATGCCAGCCCCAATATAAAGCGGCTGTTCGGAACGCCCGACCGTTTCGGGATGATGGTGCAGGACGGCTATCCGATGGTCTACCGACCCGAGGATGTCACCATGCTGGAGCAGTCGCAAACCCCCGCCGGTGTGGTCCAGCGCGTCATGATCCGCGATGCACAGGGGCGGTTGCATTTTCTGGCCTATCAGATGGTGCCCGCAGGCGATGGCTGGCAGATCAACGGTGTGCAACTGTTAAGGACGCCTGAAACAGGGGTTTGAGGCGAGGGGGGGCGCATGGCCTGACTCTGCCCCTCACACATGGATAAAGCCCGCGCCATCGGTGGGCCGGGGTCTGCCGATCCGCCGCCGGAGAAGTTCACTTTATCTAAGCGGCATACTCCCAAGATCATAGGCTTGGACTGCCATCAGAATAATCGGCAGGCCGCGGGACGGCCCACCGATGGTGCGGCGGCCTTCGGCCTTGTCCCGCACCTTGGGGCATCTCGGCAATGTCTCCAAAAGGCCAACCAGGCGTTGCCCCACAGAAGCAGCGCACGCTGCCCTCAGCGGGATTTAACGCCCCCTTGCTAAAGTCTGCACTGTCCGGATGATCGGTCAGGCAGGCCAACATACAGCCCCGCTCTGTCATCCGATTGCAGCACATCGACTGACAAGAAAGGGTCTTTCATGAACCTGGCCGTTACCAACCCGCAGGCAATCACGCCCCCGCCGTTTTCAGCCGGTCTGGACCAGTGGTCACAGACCACCGGCCGCCCCGGAACACCCACATATGACGCGGCCGCCTTCGCGGCCTTCGTGCCCGCCGACCCCGATTTCGGCGGCGCGCTGGAGGTGCAGAAAATCAGCGCCACAACGCGCCTGCGCTGGATGGGCGAAGTGCCCGTCCTGCCCGGCAGCTACCTGCGCGTGCGCGCGCGCATCAAGGCGGTGGCCGGTGTCATGCCCAATGTCCGCATTGCCGCATGGACCGGCGACAGCAGCGGCACCGAAGTTACCGGCCTGACAACCACAGGCGCGCAGACCACCCTGACCACCTATGGCCAGATCATTGAGGTGCAGGCCATCATTGGCACCGGCGCGCGCCCGTCGGTCGATATGGTCTGGCCGCTGTCGGTCAATATCGCGCATCTGGGGCTGGACCTGACCGGCCCCACCGGCGGCGTGGTGCGCATTGACGACCTGATCATCGAGGATATTACCGCCCTTTACACCCGCGACCTGCTGGGCCTTGTCGATGTGCGCGATTTCGGTGCGCTGGGCGACGGCGTCAGCGATGACCGCGCGGCCTTTCTGGCGGCGATGGGGGCGGCAAACGGGCGCAGCCTGCTGGTGCCTGAGGGCGTGTTTGCCATTGGCGATGACCTGACCATCCCAATGCAGGCGGTGTTTCGCGGCACGCTGGCCATGGACCCGCAGACCGTCCTGATCTTGCAGCAGAATTTCGACCTGACCGGCTATGAGGCGGCCTTCGGCAATGCCGAGGCGGGCTTTCGCAAGGGGGTGCAGGCGCTGTTTCACAGCAATGAACATATGGAATTCAACCTGAAGGGGCGGCGCGTGCCCTTGAACGGCCCCGTCGATGTGTTCGCGCTTGCAGGCTATGACAACACTTCGCGGCGCAGGGTTCTGGCAGATGGCCAGCTGGATTTCATTGCAAGCCCCGCATGGGATACCGAAACGGCAACCGCGATTGCCACCTACAGCCCGTCCAGCCCGCTTCTGCTAAGCGGTATCAGCAATGTGGCGGCCATTCCGGTGGGCGCGCGGGTCAGTGGCGTGGGCGTGGGGCGCGAAGTCTATGTGCGGTCGCGCAATGTGGCAGCGGGCACCCTGACCCTTAGCCTGCCGCTGCACGGGGGCGCGATGACGCAGGAATTCACTTTTGAGCGCTTCCGCTACGGGCTGGATTTTTCGGGCTTTTCCAGCCTGCGCAATTTTGAATTCCACAATCTGGAATTCATCTGCCGGAGGCGCGGATCGGCGGTCATGCTGGCGGAAGGGGGGCGTATTTTCCGCTTCAATCAATGCGATTTCAACCGCCCGCGCGACCGCGCCATCACATCCATCGGGGTGGCCTGTCAGGGGTTGATGATCGACAATTGCCAGTTCAGCAGTTCGCAAATGACACTGAATTCGCAAGATCGCACGGTCATCGCGTTCAATGTCAACAATAACGATGCCAAGATCCGCAATAACCGCGCTGTGTTGTGGGCGCATTTCGGGGTGATTGCGGGCAGTGGCCATATTGTCAGCGGCAACCATTTCTTTCAGGGGGACGGCACGTCTGCGGGCATTCGTCAGGCAGGCCTGATCCTGAGTGCGGGCAATGTCAAAACAACCGTGACGGGCAATTACATCGACAATTGCTTTATCGAGATGACAAACGAACATGATGCATTCCCCGACCACACAACCGGCTTTTCATTCGGGGGGTTGACGGTCACGGGCAATATTTTCTTTGCCATCAGCGTCGCGCCGTGGTTCCGCTATCTTATTTTCAAACCCTTCGGGACGGGGCATTTCATTCAGGGGCTGGTGGTGCAGGGCAATGTGTTCCGCCTGTCGGGCAATGCGATCGAACGGGTCGAGGCTGTGGACACCACCTATGCGGGCCTGCAATACAACCGGTTCCGCAATGTGCTGTTTCAGGATAACGCCTATAATGGCGTGGATTTCCCGACAGAAAGCCCGACTGTCATCATCCATGAACAAAACACCGAAGCCACCAGCTGGACGATTGAATCAGGGGCGAAAATGCCTTTTGGCGGGCGCGTGCGCACAGTGACGTCAGTGGTTATGGAAGATGCCGCGCGCGATGGCAGTGACGCGATCCGCCATGATGCGCCCTATGTGCAGGTCAATCAGGGGCCTGACAGCAATCAGGCGCGGTTGCGCTGGCCTGTGGCCACACGGGGGCGCGCGGTTGTGACCATGCGCGTGGACCGCCCGCTATAGGCGTGGTGCCCCGCCATGTGGCGGGGCGCTGCGGCTGGCGTGCAACTGCCGTTCGATGCGCCGCATGATCCGGCGTTTTTCAATCTGGAAGCGGCCTGAATCCAGATCGAAATACGGCCATCCATTGGCGGCGCATTGGGCCTTGATGTCCTTGCTGCGGCCAATGATCCTGCGCGCCAGCTGGCGCAGTTCCGCATCCGACTTCCGGCCCGATGTCCAGCAATCGCGGGCTTTGCGAAATGCGATCATGTGGCGGGCCTTGCGTGCGGGCGTGTCCTGCGAATAGCCGATGGCCACGCACCCTATGCCGCGCGATGCCGCCCAGTGCGGCAGGGTCACGCCATTGTCCAGAAACACAGTGCCGTCCAGTACCAACCCTGTCGGATAGGCCAGAAGCAGGCGCTTGTAGATGTATTTTATCACCCGCAGCTTGGTGGCATCGTCGCTGTTGATATAGCTTGCGTGGCGTAGCCTGTCGCTGGGAACATGGTACATGCGGTTGCGCCGCGCCACCCCGCGCGCCACCAGCGTCTTGCCGCAGCGCATGGTGCCGGTGACGATCAGGGACGGCAGGGGGGCGGGCGCATAGGCGGCGATATCGGACAACAGCACATCCAGATAGGCATCGATCGCGACCTTGGTCGTGACGGGTTTGTCCTGCGGCAGCGGAACAATCGGCAGCGCCGCAGGCGCCGCCTGCGGCGGAGGAGAGAGCCGCGCCCAGATGGCCTGAATGTGCTGCTTGAATTGCATATATGACCGCCCCTGTGCCCTGGCCTTTTTGCGCAACCCGCAATGCGTGTTCAAGCCCTTGTTTTGCGCCGTGTCATCGCGGCCACGGTGGTGTGACCGTCGCATGTGTGTTTGTGCTGGATTGAAACGCCGGTTCGGGTTAGAGTTTACGCATAGACCCGTAAAAACGGGCGTAAGCAGGCAATATACAGGCAATATAGCGGTTCTATCGAGGCAGTCGCATGACAGAAATGGTCTATGGCACCGCGCCCATGCGCGTGGTGGACCCTATCCTTCCGCGTTGGTGGCGCACCATTGATAAAATGACCCTGACAGGGGTTTTGTTGCTTATGGCCGTGGGCCTGCTTCTGGGGCTTGCCGCGTCCCCGCCACTGGCCACGCGCAATGGGCTGCCGCCGTTTTTCTATGTCCAGCGGCAAATGTTCTTCGGTATTCTGGGGCTTGTGGCCATGTTGGGCCTGTCGATGTGTTCGCCCGAACGCATTCGCCGATTTGCCGTGCTTGGGTTTTTCGCCAGCCTTCTGGCGCTGATGTTGCTGCCGTTTTTCGGCACGGATTTCGGCAAGGGGGCAACGCGCTGGTTCAGCCTCGGGTTCGGGTCGTTCCAGCCGTCAGAGTTTCTGAAACCCATGCTAGCGGTATTCGCCGCATGGCTTATGGCCTCCTCGCAGGATTTGAACGGCCCGCCGGGGCGGGCGCTGTCCTTCGGGTTCACGCTGCTGGTTGTGGGCTTGCTTGTGATCCAGCCGGATTTCGGACAGGCCGCATTGATCGCAGCGGGCTGGATGATCATGTATTTTGTGGCCGGTGCGCCCATGGCGCTGCTGGTGGGGTTTGCGGGGCTGGTGGTTGTCGGCGGCTGGGCGGCCTATAATTCGTCCGAGCATTTTGCCCGCCGTATCGACGGGTTTCTGGCCCCTGATGTGGACCCGCGCACCCAGATGGGCTATGCGCAAAACGCCATATCCGAAGGCGGGTTTTTCGGCGCTGGTGTCGGCGAGGGGCGCGTGAAATGGTCCTTGCCCGATGCCCATACCGATTTCATCATTGCCGTGGCCGCCGAGGAATACGGCTTCGTTCTGGTGCTGTTCATCATCGGGCTATATGCGATGATCCTGCTGCGGTCGCTGTTCCGGCTGATGCGGGAACGCGATATTTTCATCCGGCTGGCGGGGACCGGCATTGTGGCCGTCTTCTCGATTCAGGCCATGATCAACATGGGCGTTGCCGTGCGGTTGCTGCCGTCCAAAGGCATGACTTTGCCGTTCGTGTCCTATGGGGGGTCGTCCCTGCTTGCGACAGGCATGGCAATCGGTATGCTGCTGGCATTCACACGCAGCAGACCGCAGGGCGAGATTGGCGAGATCCTGTCGCGTCGCGGTCTGGGTTCAGGGGGCTGAAATGGCCAAGGCACCGCTTGTTTTGATTGCTGCCGGGGGGACGGGGGGACATATGTTCCCCGCCCAGGCCCTGGCCGAGGAACTTCTGGCCCAAGGCTGGCGGGTGAAACTGTCCACCGATGCGCGCGGCGCACGCTATGCAGGCGGGTTTCCGGATGCGGTGAAGGTTGAAACCGTGAATGCGGCCACCTTCGCGCGTGGCGGGCTTGTCGCCAAGGCCCTTGTGCCGGTGCGTCTGGGGTTGGGGATATTGCGCGCCGTGGCGGGCATGGTGCTGGACCGCCCGCGCGTGGTGGTGGGGTTTGGCGGCTATCCGTCCGTGCCTGCGCTGGGGGCGGCGGTCGTGCTGCGCGTGCCGCGTATGATCCATGAACAAAACGGCGTTCTGGGACAGGTGAATGCGTTTTTTGCCAAACGCGTCAATACATTGGCCTGCGGGACATGGCCCCTTCAGGGGGCCGATGGCATTGAGCCGGTGTTTACCGGCAACCCCGTGCGCGCCGCCGTGCATGAACGTGCAGGCGCGGGCTATATCGCGCCCGGTGATTACCCGATGGACCTGCTGGTGATTGGCGGATCACAAGGCGCGCGCATCCTGTCGGATGTGGTGCCGGACGCGGTTGCCGCGCTGCCTGATGCGTTGAAACGCAACCTGACAGTGGCCCATCAGGCGCGCGAGGAAGACATCGCGCGGGTGGTGGATGCCTATGATGCGGGGGGCGTGCGCGCCGAGATTGCGCCGTTTTTCGGTGATATTCCCCGCCGCCTGTCGGAATGCCAGCTTGTCATCAGCCGCGCGGGCGCGTCCTCGGTCGCGGATATTTCGGTGATTGGCCGCCCCAGCGTGCTGGTGCCCTTTGCTGCGGCCACAGGCAACCATCAGGCGGCCAATGCCAAGATGCTGTCGCGGGTCGATGCGGCCGTCGTGTTTCCCGAATCGCAATTCACAGCACCCGCCCTGACGGAAACATTGCTGTCCATCCTGACCAACCCCAAAGGGGCTGATGCCATGGCGCGCGCCGCATTGTCGGCAGGGCGCGCGGATGCGACCGCGCATCTGGTGTCGCTGGTCGAAGCCCTTGCCCGAAAGGAAAAGCCATGAGCCCCGCCACAAAACTGCCCACCGACATAGGCCCGATCCATTTTATCGGTATCGGCGGGATCGGCATGTCGGGCATTGCAGAAGTGCTGATGACACATGGCTACCGCGTGCAGGGGTCCGACCTGAAGGCCACGCCCATCACCGAGCGGCTGGCCGAGCTGGGCGCCGAAATCTTCATTGGCCAGCGCGCCGAGAATGTTGACGCGGCCGAGGTGATCGTGGTGTCCACCGCCATCAAGCCCGACAACCCCGAACTGGCAGCCGCGCGCCGCGCGGGTCTGCCGGTGGTGCGCCGCGCCGAGATGCTGGCCGAACTGATGCGCCTGCGGTCCAATATTGCCGTGGCGGGCACGCATGGCAAGACCACCACCACCACAATGGTTGCAACCCTGCTGGACCGTGGCGGGCTGGACCCCACTGTCATCAATGGCGGCGTGATCCATGCCTACGGGTCCAACGCGCGCGCAGGCGCAGGTGAATGGATGGTGGTCGAGGCGGACGAATCCGACGGGTCGTTCAACCGGCTGCCCGCAACCATTGCGATTGTCACGAATATCGACCCCGAACATATGGAACATTGGGGCAGTTTCGACGCGCTGCGGCGCGGGTTCCTGAATTTTGTCGAGGGCATTCCGTTTTACGGGCTGGCCATCTGCTGCACCGATCATGCCGAAGTGCAGGCGCTGGTTGCCAAGATCACCGACCGGCGGGTGGTCACCTTCGGGTTCAATGCGCAGGCCGATATCCGCGCGATCAACCTGCGCTATGAAAAGGGTGTCGCGCATTTCGATATTGCGTATCAGGATGAAGGCCGCGTGATCGAAGGGTGCAGCCTGCCCATGCCGGGGGACCATAATGTGTCCAACGCGCTGGCCGCTGTGGCGGCGGCGCGGCATCTGGGTATGAATGGCGCGGAGATTCGGGCAGCCCTTGCCGCATTTGGCGGCGTGAACCGCCGCTTTACCCGTGTGGGCGAAGTGGGCGGCGTGACCATCATTGACGATTACGGCCACCACCCCGTCGAGATTGCCGCCGTGCTGCGCGCGGCCCGGCAGGCGCTGGGCGGACAGGGGCGGGTCATTGCCGTGCACCAGCCGCACCGCTATTCGCGCCTGTCCAGCCTGTTTGACGATTTCTGCACCTGTTTCAATGAAGCCGATATTGTGGGAATCGCGCCGGTCTATGCCGCAGGCGAGGACCCGATTGCCGGTGCCAGCCGCGACGACCTGCTGGACGGGCTGGCGGCACATGGCCACCGCGCGGCCTTTGCTGTCAGCACCGAAGATGATCTGGAGGCGCTGGTGCGCGCGCATGCGAACCCCGGCGATATGGTCGTATGTCTGGGGGCGGGGACGATTTCGGGCTGGGCGCATGCGCTGCTGCCGCGGTTGCAGACGAAAGCCGCCTGATGGACGCGCAGACACTGATTTACCTGTTCATGGTGGCGGCGGGCTGTGCGGGCGCGGCGTTGGGATTTGTGTTGTTGCGCAACGACTGGCGCAGGGCCTTCGGGGCGGTGTTTCTGGGGCATGCGCTGATTGCGGGCGGGCTGTACTGGTCGCTGCGCGGCGTGTCCGGCACGGCTGACGGGGTGATGGCGGCCATTTTCCTGACGGTTTTTGTGTTGCCGGCAACATCGGGGCTGGTGCTGGGCGCGGCGATGGGGTGGCTGCGCGGCAGGCGCGATCTGTCCTGAGGGTGGCCTTGGGGGGCGGCTGCCCCCCAAACCCCCTGCCTGAAGGGGGGCACACCCCCCTTCAGAAACCCCGTGGATATTTTCACCAGAATGAAACCCTGCCGGACAGGGATACGGCCTGCCTGTCCGGCAGGGCAGCCGGATCATGAGCTGCGCGCAATGCAGGGGCTGAACCTGTGGGGTGTCGTGTGACAGGTGCTGCGGGAGTGTCACGCAGTGTGAAAAAACACATTATTTGGTTCAAAGCGGAGGTTTGGTCGCTTATAGGTTGAGCTTGGAGGAGGTGACTCGCGGGTCACATAGAGGAAACTGCAGGTTGGGCCTTGATACAATGCACCCCTAATCGGACCGGATGCCGCCCGACGCCCCTGATATTGGGGGCGTTTCTGGCCTTGTTGTCAGGGTGTATGGGCCTGCCCAAGTCCGAGCGCGAATTGCAGGCGCAGATTTCGCGCACCGAATGGGCCGTGATACCGGCGGCGACTGCGTGGATTGCCCTGCCCGAGGCGGGGCTGGTCATGGAACGCCGTGCGGGCGCAGTTGTGGAGCAACGCATCGCATTGGCGAATACCACGGTTTTGCAGGGGGATAACTTCGTTTTCCTGCGGCTGGTTCCGTCCAGTTCCCCCGGCGTGATCCGGATGGAGCGCGCGCTGGAGCAGGCAGGCGGCCTGCCATACCCGTTTGCGCAGGACGATCTGTCCGCGATGCGCGGGCGCGAGGATGAGGCAGGCGCGCTGAGCTGGGCGGAATGGAGTGACGGGGCAGGCACGACATGTGTTCTGGCGCTGCGCCGGTTGAGTGTTGCAACACGCATATTGCCGCGTCAGGCCGGTGCGGTTGATATGGTCATGCGCAACTGTGTGCGTGGCGATGCCGCAGCGGCCCTTGCGCCTGCGGCCCCTGATATTGTTGCCTATCCGGCCCGCGCCCGCGTGCCGGGCCAGCGGACGCAGCGCAATCTGACACCGCTTGCGGCGCCGTTGCCATGACGGGCGGGGGGACAAGGTCACTGGCATGGCTTCTGGGCCTGTTCTGGGTGCTGTTGATGGTGCCGGTTGTTGTGCTGGCCGCGACACCCACATCAACGCAGGTTCAGGCCCTGTTGGGCATGGTCACGGTTGCAATTGTCATTGTGCTGAAGCCCTTCGCGCGCGGGGTGATCGTGGCGCGTCTGGTGTTGCTGGCCGTCGCGTCGTTGCTGATCCTGCGCTACTGGATATGGCGGCTGACGGAGACGCTGCCATCGCTGGATGCGCCAGTCTCTTTTGCGGTGGCGGTGTTGTTATTTGCCATCGAGACATATGCGATTGGCGTGTTTTTCCTGACGGCGTTTATCAATGCCGACCCGATCGACCACCCCTTGCCCAAGCGTGTGCGCGCCGAGGATCTGCCGAGGGTGGATATTCTGGTCCCGTCCTATAACGAGCCGCCCGAGATGCTGAGCGTGACGCTTTCGGCGGCCAAGCAGATCTTCTATCCGGCTGACAAGCTGCGGGTTGTGCTGTGTGATGACGGCGGCACCGACCAGCGTTGCGCCCATGCCGACCCTGCAATTGCGGCCGCTGCGCGTGCGCGCCGTGCGCAATTGCAGGAAATGTGCGCCGAACTGGATGTGATGTACAGCACCCGCGCGCGCAACGAGCATGCCAAAGCGGGCAATATGAGCGCGGCACTGGCGCGGCTGGACGGTGATCTGGTGGTGGTGTTTGACGCCGATCATGTGCCCAGCCGCGATTTTCTGGCGCGCACGGTCGGGTATTTCGTGCATAACCCGCGTTTGTTTCTGGTCCAGACGCCGCATTTTTTCATCAATAGCGATCCGGTGCAGCGCAATCTTGGGCTTGCGCGTGACTGCCCTGCGGAAAACGAGATGTTCTATTCCGATATCCATCGCGGGCTGGATCGCTGGCAGGGGGCGTTCTTTTGCGGGTCTGCGGCGGTGCTGCGCCGTGCGGCACTGGACGATGTGGGCGGATTTTCGGGCGAGACAATCACCGAAGATGCCGAGACAGCGCTGGATATTCATGCGCGCGGCTGGGAAAGCATGTATGTCAACCGCGCCATGATCGCGGGTTTGCAGCCGGAGACATTTGCAACCTTTATCCAGCAGCGCGGGCGTTGGGCCACGGGCATGATCCAGATGTTGCTGTTGAAAAACCCGCTGTTCCGGCGGGGGCTGAAGCCGCAGCAGCGGCTTTGCTATATCAATTCCATGAGTTTCTGGCTGTTTCCGCTGGTGCGTATCGGGTTTCTGGTCATTCCGCTGTTCTATCTGTTTTTCGGGCTGGAAATCTTTGTGGCGACAGGGGCAGAGGTGCTGGCCTATATGGTCAGCTATTTGCTGGTCAGCTTTCTGGTTCAGAATGCCCTGTTTGCGCGGGTGCGCTGGCCGCTGATATCGGAAGTGTACGAGGTGGCGCAGGCCCCCTATCTGGGCATACAGATCCTGAAAACCATCTGGCGGCCGCGTGCAGCGACATTTGCAGTGACCGCCAAGGACGAGACACTTGACAGCGATGCGATATCGCCGATCTACAAGCCGCTGCTGGGCCTGTTTGCCTTGTTGGCATTGGGGCTGGCGGTTGCGGTGTTTCGTTGGTTTGCCTTTCCGGGGGACCGCACCACAATCGAGGTGGTGGGCAGTTGGGCGTTGTTCAATTTCCTGCTGACGGGGCTGGCGCTGGGGGCTGTTGCGGAAAGGCGGCAGCGCCGCAGTGTACCGCGCGTCGCAATGTCCACACCGGCTGTGTTGCGGGCTGCGCAGGACGGGGGCGGGGGTGATTTTGAACTGCACGCGGTGGTCAGTGACGCCTCGACTGGGGGGGTGCGTGTTGATATGCGCATGCCCGCGCATGACAGCCCTGATTATGCGCGCTGCATGGAGCTGGCCAAGGGGGCACGACTGACCCTGCGCCCCAGTTTCGCGGAAGCGCCACATCTGGAACGTGATGTGCAGACCGAAGTTCAATCCGTGGTGCGCAATTCCGCAGGGTTGATGATCGGGTTGCGGTTTGTCGCGGACCAGCCGGTGCAGACGCGGGCCTGTGTGGCCTATCTGATTTTTGCCGATAGCGAGAACTGGCGCCGGATGAGAGAGGACGAGACGCGGCCCAAAGGGCTGTTTGCCGGTCTGGTCTATGTGTTCCGGCTGGCAGTGATGTCCATTCCGCGCACCTTGCGGGATTTGTTGAACGAGCCCGCACGCCGCCGCAAGCTGCGCACGGTCGGTTCGCATGATCCTGCCGCAGTGCATTTGCTGGCCTTCGGAGAGGATTTTGACCCTGCGCCGCCCCCCGGTCAGGCGCAACCGCAGCCGCGCGGTGCGGACGGGCTGGATTTCATTCTGACCGACGGGAAGGGGGACACGCGATGACCACCTTTCGTGCATGGGCCGTTTGCGGGGCGCTGGCGGGGGTGTTCTGCCTTGCTGTGCCGTCATCGGCCATGGCGCAGCTGATCCAGCTGGACCCGCAGATCACCGACACCGCGCCGACTGTTTCGCCGCATATGTCCTTGTCGCAACCGCCGGACAGGCCTCCGGTCACGGAACAGGCCGACCGGCGGCGCGAAGGGACCGCGCCAGATGAGGTTGCCGCGCCCACGGATGTTCTGGTTCCGCTGCGCCCCGTCACAGTGCGCGCGGGCGCCCAAACTGCGATCCCCCTGAGTGGCGAGGCCGCGCAGGCGCGGTTCATCCTGTTTCTGCCACAAGATGCGGACGGGGCGGAATTGCGCATTGCCCATCGCACCGGCATTGACGCATTGCCCGAACGCTCCAGCCTGCGGGTTATCGTCAATGATGTCGATATCGGGGCCGTGCGCCCTGACAATTTCGGCGATTTCGGGCGTGATACGCTGCCTGTGCCGGACGGGGTTTTGCAGGCCGGACGCAACATTGTGGAACTGCGCGTGCGCCAGTCCCACCGCGTTGCCTGCGGGCCGGATGCCTCGTTTGCCCTATGGACCGAGATTGACACGACAAACAGCGGTGTGTTGATGCCTGCCGACAGTTTCGGGGCCGATCCGGTGGGCTTTCTGGCGGCGGTTGCGGCGCAGGCTACGCGCGGGCAGGCCATTACTGTCCGGCGGCCTGATCCGGATGCGTCGTTGCTGGATGCGGCCCCGTTTATCGGGCAGGTTTCGGCCGCGCTGGGCGGCACCCCGCCAGAGATTGAAAGCGCACCCTATTGGGTGCAGGCCCCTGCGCGGCCGGAACTGGCACGGCTGACCGCCCTGCCGCAGGGCGAAGGGCTGGCACAGCCGCGTTTCATGCGGGGCGGGGACGGGGCGATTGTCTTGCTGGTCGAACGGGATTCGGATTATGCGGCGATCAGCGCGTCCTTGATGGATATGGTCCAGCCCTTGGCGGCACCGCAGCTGGCGCAAGTGACACCGGGGCGGGAACAGACATTGGCCGAACTTGGCACGCCGCGCCTGATGGGGCAGGGGCGGTATATCCTGATGCCGGTCGATTTTGCCCTGCCGTGGAACTGGGCCTTGCTGGCATCGCAAAAGGCGCAGCTGGTGCTGGATTACCGTTTCGCGCCGAACCTGCCCGAAGGCGCGTTGTTGCTGGTCAAGGTGAATGGAACCCCTGTGCGCATGCTGCCGCTTGATCGCGCGGGCGGCGAGCGGTTGCCCAGCCTGCCCATTGCCTTCGGGGCGAACCTGTTGCGTGCCGGTGCGAACCGCCTGGAATTCGAGGCCCTGATCCCCGGTGACCCGCCACATATGGCCTGCCCGCCGATGGAGGGGCCGGTTCTGGAAATATCGGAAGGCAGCCGGTTGTTCGTGCCGCAATCGCCGTCCATGCTGTTGCCTTCTGTCGATATGTCGCTGGCAATGCTGGCCCCACAGAATATTCTGGCCACCCCGCGCGCGGCCCAGCAACTTGCACCCGGTGTGGTGCCGCAGATCGCGTCAGCGTTGATCCAGCCCCAATGGGGAAACGGCCCGCGCAGCCCCCATGTGCGTTTGACTGTGGGAACAACCGGCGACCTGCCGGACCTGTATGACCCCCTTGGGGGCGAGGCCCTGCGCGCATTGCAGGACGCGCTGAGTCTGGACATCATTCGCCCTGTCGCCGATACGGCCCCTGCAACCGCATGGGATATGGTCGACCGCGCGCCGGGCTTGTTCAGCCTGCCGCGTCTGGGGGCGGTGGCCGAATGGCCCGCGCAGCTGCGCCAGACGGGGGCCGCGCTGTTATTCGGGGATACTGCGGGGCTGGTTGACTGGTTGCATGGGCAAGAAGCACAGGCCGCACTGGTGCAACCCGACCCGCACCAACCGGAACATATCTGGCTGATATTCGCCCCGCATGCCACCCCATCGACCATTATTCAATCGCTGGCCGCCAGCCGCGATGCGCCTACGGGTCAGGTTGCCCTTTTCATCGAGGGCGAGGGGTGGCGCAGCTGGACCAACCCGCAGCGCCCGCTGATCCTGCAAGAGCCGGTCAGCGCAAGCAACCTGCGCGCGGTTCTGGGCAATTATGCAACCCTGTCACCGTGGCTGTTCCTTGGGGTGGTGTTGTCGCTGGCGACCCTCTCGGCGGGGATTGCGCTGATGATCCTGAAGATTACACGAAAGCCCGAACAATGAAACGACGTGCCTTTTTCACCAGCGCCGCTGCCGCAAGCCTGTGCGTGCCGGGTGCGCCGGCGCTGCATGCCCAGACGCAGGCCGATGACGCCTTGCAGCCGTTATGGCCGCTCTGGCAGGCATGGCGCGACACCTATCTGGATTTCAGCGGGCGGGTGATTGACGGGCCGCAGCGTGCCGCCAGCCATTCCGAGGGGCAGGGCTATGGCATGGTTCTGGCCGCGAAAATGGGCGACGGGGATGCATTCCGGCGCATGGCGGAATGGACGGATGCCAATCTTGCAATACGCGCGGACAATTTGCTGGCATGGCGCTGGCTGCCCGATACCCCCGAACGGGTGCCCGACATGAACAATGCCAGCGATGGCGACCTGTTCTATGCATGGGCGTTGCTGCTTGGTGCCGCGCGTTTCGGAACGGCGGCATGGCGTGAACGCGCGCGCGGAATTGCGGCCGATCTGGTGGAAAAATGCGTGGTCCCGCGTCCGGACCAGCCGGATACGCCAGTGTTATTGCCTGCCGAATACGGGTTCGACACGGCGGGCAGCGTCATCTTCAACCCGTCCTATGTCATGCCAGCGGCGTTGCGGGATCTGGCGATAGCCAGCGCGCAGCCGCAACTGGAACAGGTCGCGCTGTCAGGACTGGCGCTGATGGACCAGATCGCCACCCAAGGGCTGGTGCCCGACTGGCTGGAACTGACGCCGGGCGGGGTGCGTGCCGCTGACGGGTTTTCCGCGCATTCCGGATATGAGGCCATCCGCATACCGCTGTTCCTGATGTGGTCGGGCAATATGTCCCACCGTGCAGTGACACGCGCGGCCACTGCAATGGCGCAGGCCCCGCGCGGACAGGCGGCGACTGTTCTGGACGCCACCAGCGGCGCGATTGTGGAAACCAGCGGTGATGCAGGGTTCCGCGCCATTGCGGCGCTGGCCGATTGCGCGGTTCACGGCGGCATGGGCGCGGCCATTCCGCCCTTCACTGTGGATCAACCTTATTACCCGGCCACGCTGCACATGTTTGTGCTGCTGGCCCAAATCGAGTTCTTGTCGTCATGCCGACCTATCTGAGCAGTCTTGGCAGGATCATAGCGCTTGCCTGTGTCTTGGGCATGGGCGTGCCCGCTATTGCGCAAAGCCCGTCAGGCAGTGATCTGCAAGCGTTGCGGTTCTATCTGGATCAGGGTAATGATCTGGCGGTCTCGGCCGAATTGCGCCGGTTGCAGGCGCAGTTTCCCGACTGGACGCCGCCATCCGACATATCGCAACTGCAAGATACCGGCGGCCCCACCAGCATTGACCAGATTTACCGTCTGATCGAAGCAGGCGATTTCGACGCCGCGCGCGACCTGATTGCGCAAACCGACAGGGAATTTGCGGAATGGTCGCCCCCTGCGGACATGATGGATTTGCTGGCGCTGTCGGAAGGGCAGGCCGAATTCACAGCGGCAGTCGAGGCAGGGCAGGCGGGCGCCGCAATCGGGATCGTGCGCGCAGTTCCCGCGCTGCTGGCCTGCGAACGTGTCAATAACGCATGGGAACTTGCAGATATATACCTGATGCAAGGCGATACCGTGCAGGCTATCGGCATATTCCGGTCGGTTCTGCGGTCCTGCGCGGATCGTGGAATTGTGGTTGCCACGCTGGAAAAAGCCGATGCGGTTTCCAGCCTTGATGAACTGGCGGCGCTGTCCGATCTTGCCCAAAGCCAGCATGAAGATATCGCAGCGCTGGTCCGCCAGACCGAGGACCGGCTGCGCGCAGGCCGGCAGGAACCGGCACGCTGGGGCAATGATCTGCAGGTGATCGCGCTGGAGGATGCGCCCGTCCCGCAGACAGCGCAGCAGGCCCCGCCCGCGCGCCCCGCATCCCCGCAACCAGCCCCAACTGCCCCAACTGCCCCAACACCTGCGGCCCCGTCCACGCCTGCGCAACCCGCCGCGCCCGCGGGTGGTCAAAACGCAATCGAACGTGCGGCACAACGCGGCGCATGGGCGGAATGTCTGGCGCTGTCGGCCAATTCCAGCAATGTGAATATCGTGTTCCAGCGCGGCTGGTGTGCGTATAATGCCGAACGCGCCATGGAGGCGATTACCGCCTTCCGTGACGTCGCACAGCGCAGCGGTTCTGCGTCTGTGCGACGTGATGCGGCCTATGGCTGGATGTTGTCGTTGCTGAAATTGAACATGACCGAACAGGCCGCGCAGCTGGCCGCCGGTGTGGACCTGACGCGCGACCAGCGCATAGAGGTCGAGGGGCAGATTCTGGACCAGCGCGGTGTGCGTGCCTATGAAAACCGTGATTACGCGCGCGCCATCGCCTTCTTCGAGGCACATGAACAGCTGACAGGATATATGCGCCGCGACCTTGCATTGCTGCGCGGCTATGCGCTGCTGAATCAGGGGAAACGTGCCGAAGCGCGCGATATTTTCATGACCTTGCACCGCCAGCTTTCGACCCGAGAGACGCGCAACGCCCTTTCGGCATTGGACTGATCCGCCCGATGGCCCGCGCAGACCCTATACAAAAGGAACCCGTCATGCCCACACCCGCCAAGGATACCGCCGCAGAACTGGAGGGGTTTGTCGCGAAATGGGAAGGGGATCTTCCTGCGGAAATTGTCCCGGTCCTGCGCGAGCATTACCAGAACCTTCTTGTCCTGACCAAGGCCATGCAGGCCGCCGGCCGGTCACAAGATGAAATCCGCAACGACGTTCATATCCTGATCCGCAGCTATGAAGCCAAAATTCTTGAAGCGATCCGTCTGGAGGACATGTGATGACATTCACAGCAAAGCTGAAATCCAATGACGAACATGGCCGTTTGGCGGCGCTGAAACGGTACCAGATTCTGGACACCGCGCCGGAAGTGGAGTTCGAGGATATTATTTCACTGGTCAAGACGGTGCTGAACACCCCGATTGTGGCAATTTCACTGATCGACAGTGACCGCCAGTGGTTCAAGGCCATCTCCGGCGTTGATGCCAGCGAAACACCGCGATCCATTGCATTTTGTGACCATACCATCCGGCATGATGTCCCCCTGAAGGTCGAGGATGCAACGCGCGATCCGCGATTTGCAGGCAATCCGCTGGTGACCGGCGCACCCGGTGTGCGGTCTTATCTGGGCGTTCCGCTGCGATCACCTGACGGATATAACATCGGCTCGCTTTGTGTGCTGGGGGATATGCCGCGCGTGTTTACCGACGAGGAGGTGACCGTGCTGCAAAGTTTTGCAAGCGTGATTGTGTCACAGATGGAATTGCGGCTGGTGTCGCGGCATGACATGCTGACAGGGGTGTTGACGCGCAGCGCGTTTGAGGCGCGCCTTAAGGCAGAGTTTGACCAGCCCGAGAAAACGCCCGCTGCATTGCTGTTGCTGGATATTGATCATTTCAAGTCGATAAATGACAGTTTTGGCCACGCCACGGGCGATGTCGCGCTGCGTGCTGTCGGCAAGGTGTTGCAAAACAATCTGCGCGAGACCGACATGATAGGCCGTTATGGCGGCGAGGAGTTTCTGGTCCTGCTGCGCAATGTCACGCGGGAGGACGCGCTTGCCAAAAGCGAGCGTTTGCGCCGTAGCGTATCGCAGTTGCGCGTGACGGAACTGGCGGGGCGGAAACTGACCATCAGTATAGGGCTTGCGTGCTATACGGATACGCTGGGCAGCATTGACGAATGGATGCAGCGCGCGGACAAGTCGCTTTATGACGCGAAGAATGCGGGCCGCAATCAGGTTGTGGCCGCCTGAACGCGCGCGCCGCGCGGTGCCATATATACCAATCCGCCCGGCACTGCCGCGCCCCATCCGCCCGTGGTTGCGGGCGGCTATGGCGTTGTGTTGTGGTCAAACATACATGATGTGATCAAATTTCTTGCATCCCCGCCGTGAATGCCCAACAATGCGGCAATGCTGTGCCGGAAATGGCGACGAACGCGCCCGCGCAATGACAGCACGCAAAACACAACTTACGCAAAATGACGTAAGACCAACAGGAGGGTTCTGGATGTTCAACCGCACTTTGACCGCTGCAATAGGCTTTTCGGCCCTTGCAGTGTCCGCGCATGCGCAAACAAGCATGCCATTCGCACTGGATTGGCGGTTCGAGGGGCCGTCGGCGCCCTATTTCGTCGCCATCGACAAGGGCTATTTCGCTGATGCGGGCCTTGAGGTGGAAGTGACCGCAGGGCAGGGCAGCCTTGATGCGATTCCCAAAGTGGCAACAGGGGCCTTCCCTGTGGGCTTTGCTGACATCAACAGCCTGATCAAATTCCTTGACCAGAACCCCGATGCGCCGGTGATTGGCGCGATGATGGTGTATGACAAGCCGCCATTTGCCATTGTGGGCCGCAAGTCACTGGGGATCGAGGAACCGTCCGATCTGGAAGGGCGCATTCTGGGCGCGCCGCCGCCCGATGGCGCATTCGCGCAATGGCCGATTTTCGTGGCCGAAACCGGCATTGACGAAAGCACAGTGACCATTGAGCCGGTGGGTTTCCCGACGCGCGAGCCGTCACTGGCCGAAGGCACAGTTGATGCGGTGACCGGCTTTTCCTTCACATCATTCCTGAGCACGGCACGGCTGGGCGTGCCCGAGGATGACCTGACCGTCATACTTATGGCGGATCACGGCGTTGACCTGTATGGCAATGTCATCATCGTCAATACCGATTTCGCGGCGGACAACCCCGATGCGGTGTCCGGCTTCCTTGAAGCCGTTGCCAAGGGCTGGGTGGACACGATTGCCGACCCCGCAGCCGCGATTGAATCGCTGGTCAGCCGCAACCCCGCCATGGATGGCGAACTGGAATTGCGCCGCCTTGAACTGGCACTGGCCGATACGGTCGTGACCGATTGGGTCATGGAAAACGGCATGGGCATTATCGACCCCGACCGTTTCGCCAATTCGCTGGAACAGATCAAGCTGACCTATGAATACCAGACAGAACCCGATGCATCGGTTTATTTCACCGATGCGTTCCTGCCCGAAGGCGGGTTCAAGCTGGACTGATACGGACATAACACACCAGCGCGGCGCAGGTCGCGCTGGTGCATATTCCTTCGGGGGCGGGATGCAGAATCTTATCGAGATAAAGGGCGTGAAACACGCCTATCAGACGGATGCGGGGCCTTTGCCGGTGCTGGACGGGCTGGAAATATCCGTTCCCGAAGGCGGGTTCGTGGCAGTTGTCGGCCCGTCAGGCTGTGGCAAATCCACGCTGACGCGCCTGATTGCGGGCCTGATGAAACCTGACGAGGGCGAAGTCTGGCTGCATGGTGAACGTGTCAAGGGGCCGCGATCCACAGTCGGCATGGCGTTTCAGAACCCTGTGCTGCTGGAATGGCGCACGATTTTGAAAAATGTTCTGCTGCCGCTGGAAATTGTTCCCAGCAAGCTGACGCGCAAACAGGCCGAGGAGCGCGCGCGTTTCCTGTTGTCGCTTGTGGGTCTGGAAGGGTTCGAGGACAAGCGCCCGTCGGAACTGTCGGGCGGCATGCGCCAGCGCGCCAGCCTGTGCCGCGCGCTGATCCACCAGCCGGATGTGTTGATACTGGACGAACCTTTTGGCGCGCTGGACGCGTTCACCCGCGAAGACTTGTGGCAGACCATGCACCGCGTCAAGGAACGCGAGCCGTTTACCGGCGTGCTGATCACGCATGACCTGCGCGAATCCATTTTCCTTGCCGATCAGGTGGTCGTGCTGTCGGGCCGCCCCGCGCGCACGCAATATGTGCTGGATGTGCCGTCATCAGGGCCGCGTACGCTGGATGATCTTTATACCCCTGTGGCAGCTGAACAGCTGAATATTCTGCGCCACCAGATCCAGATTGCCCAAGGGCGCAGCCCCGCCGAGGAGGGCGCGGAATGAACAAGCATATTCGCGCTTTTGTGGTGCCGGTTATTGCCGTGGTGGTGTTCCTGCTGTTTTGGGAATGGCTGGTGTGGTTCAATGGCTGGCCACGGTTCAAGATGGCCGCGCCGTCGGACCTGCCGCCCGCGTTTGAACGCCACTGGCCGCTATTCCTGTCGATGGGCTGGCAGACGCTGTGGCGCACTGTGGTGGGCCTGTTTCTGGCGGTGGTGTTTGGCACGCTTCTGGGCATGATCATGGGGTTTTCGCGCACCATGCGCGATGCGTTATATCCGCTGCTGGTGGGGTTCAACGCCATCCCGAAGGCCACCGTGGTGCCCATTGTCGCGCTGATGTTTGTGGGCCAGCATGATTTCAACACTGTGTTGCTGGCGTTCATGATCTCCTTCTTTCCGATTGCCGTGTCGGTCAGTATTGGCCTGTCCACGCTGGAGCCGGAATACCGCGACATCCTGCGCAGCCTTGGCGCATCGCAGGCCACGATTTTCTGGAAGATTGCCCTGCCCAAAACGCTGCCGGAATTTTTCGGGGCGCTGAAAGTGGCTGTGACGCTGGCGTTTATCGGCACCAACCTGATGGAAATCGTCAGCCCGCACGGGCGGGGTCTGGGCGCGTTGTTTGACAGCGGGCGCACGAATTCGGATTTCCCGCTGATGTTTGCCGTGCTGATCGCGCTCGCGTTTCTGGGGATCGTTCTGTATTATTTCGTTGTCGCGCTGGAGAAGATTTTCGCAGGCTGGGCAGAACGCGCGCCCGGGTAGGTTGACACTGCCGCGCGCTTCCCCCTTGATGCGGGCATGAATGATCACCTGAAAGGGTTGCTGATCACGGGCCTTGGCGTCCTGTTCATTGTGCCCGATTCCCTGTTTGTGCGCCTGATAGAGGCGGATGGCCTGACAATCGCCTTCTGGCGAAACCTGACATCGGGCTGTTTTATCATGCTGTTCGTGCTGGCCACGCAAGGGCGCAGCACCGTTGCCAGCGTTTGGCGCAGTGGCGGCGCGGGGCTGACCTATGTGGTGTTTTTTGGCACATCGGCCACGGGGTTTGTGCTGGCGGTCACATTGACCAGCGTGGCCAATGTGGTGTTCATCATTGCCACAATGCCGGTTTTTGCGGCCATCCTGAGCCGCGTTTTTCTGGGCGAGATCATAAGCCGCCGCATGATGTGGACGATGGGCGGCGTGTTCGTGGGCATGGCCATCATTCTGGCGGGGTCACAGAAAACCGCAGGCGCGCATTGGCATGGTGACCTGATGGCGGTGGGCGTGGCCTTCTGTTTTGCCGCCGCCATGACCGCCTTGCGCAAGTTGCGCGGACGCCCGACATTGCCGTTGTTGCCGGTGGCGCTGATTGGGTCTGCGCTGGTGCTGGCGCCTTTTGCCGACATTATGGGGCCGGTTCCGGCGCAATGGTGGCTGTTGCTGGGGCATGGCGCGTTTATCACATTCGCCAGTTCGCTGATGACCTTGGGGCCGCGTTATATCACCTCGGCGGAAGTGACATTGCTGATTTTGCTGGAATCCATCCTTGCGCCGGTTCTGGTCTGGTATCTGCTGGGCGAGGATCCGGGCCAGTTGACGCTGGTGGGGGGCGCGGTGGTGATTGC
>NZ_JBHYFM010000022.1:0-46250 GCF_051859525.1 Roseinatronobacter sp.
CCCTTTGCTCACGGTGTGAGTAGCGCGGGTGGCGAAAATACAAGAAAATCTTCGCATCCTCGACCAGCCGCTCGGTGATTAGCGTGCACGTGCTTCTGGAGTTAGCTACGGCCCAGCGCCAAGGGACTGATTTTTTCCGACCTACGCGGCACCGCGGTGACGCGGCTGGCACAGGCCGGATGCAGCGTGCCGGAAATTGCGTCGATCACAGGGCATGCCCTGAAAGAGGCCGAAGCCATCCTCGACAGCCACTACCTTAGTCGCGATTCGGGGCCGGCAGATCTGGCGATTTCGAAGCTTGAAAAGCACGCATCGCGGCCAAGTTTTGCAAACCAAACTGCAAACCGCACCCTACCGGTCACAAAGGGCGCAGACGAAACATGAAATATTACAAGGGGTTGAGGTGGTAGCGGAGGAGGGACTTGAACCCCCGACACGCGGATTATGATTCCGCTGCTCTAACCAACTGAGCTACTCCGCCAGACACGTGAAGCGTTTAGTGCAGTGCTGAATCAGCGTCAAGACCTTGATAGCACCCTTGTGACGGATAATTGTCACTTCTGCCTCGTGTTCGGCGAGGGGGCTGCCTAGTGTGGCTGTGGTGAACCGGAAGAGTGGTGTGATATGAATGGTCTGAAGCGGCAGCCTAGGGAAATTGTGCTGATTGGTGGCGGTCATACCCATGCGTTGGTCTTGCATCAACTTGCACAAACGCCGTTCCCAAGGGCAAGGGTCACCCTGATCACGCCAACACCCAAGGCGCCCTATACAGGTATGTTGCCGGGGTTCATTGCCGGACATTATGCGCGCGAGGACCTGGATATCGATTTGCAACACCTGATTGCGAAAATCGGGGGCAGGCTGGTGCTGGGCAAGGTTGACCGGCTTGACCGTGCTGCCGGTGTGGTCGGCGGTCAGGGCTTCGATGATATACGGTTTGATCTGGCGTCCGTGGATATTGGGATAACCTCGGATCTGCCCGCCTTGCCGGGATATGCCGAGCATGCGGTTTCGGCCAAGCCCCTGGGCGCTTATGCGCAGCGCTGGACTGCGTGGCTGGGGCAGGTGGACGGGGGCGTTCTGCGTCCGGAAATTGCCGTTCTGGGGGCAGGGGTGGCAGGGGTGGAACTGGCACTGGCCATGGCGTACCGCTTGCGTGGCCAGCGTCATATTCTGCGCGTGATTGACCGGGGCCGCGCGTTGCCCAATATCGGGGCTTTCGCGCGTAAACGCTTGCTTTCACATCTGGCGCGGTTCGGAATAGAGGTTCTGGAACATGTCGATGTCACCGCCATTGAGGCCTGCAGCGTGGTCTGCGCAAATGGCCAGCGCATAGGCGCGTCGTTTGTGGTTGGGGTTGCGGGGACACGTCCGCAAGACTGGCTTTTGCAAACGGGTCTGGATTTGGAGCGCGGCTTTATCAAGGTGGACCGTCATTTGCGCACACTGAACGAAGGGCGGGTCTTCGCAGTTGGCGATTGTGCCCATATGACCCATGCGCCGCGCCCCAAAGCAGGGGTGTTCGCGGTGCGGCAGGCCCCGTTTTTACTGGCCAATCTGCGGGCGGCTCTTGGGGCAGGGCCATGGCGGTCCTACCAGCCGCAACGCGATTATCTGAAGCTGGTCTCGCTTGGGGGCCAGACGGCACTGGCCGACAAATGGGGGCTGCCGCTGGAAGGGCGGTGGCTGTGGCGGCTGAAAGACCGCATTGATGCGAAGTTCATGCGCCAGTTCAACGGGCCTGTTTGACCCATCCTTGGACCTGCTTCTGGTCAGGCAACACTCCAGTCAGCAAGTCGGGACCGAATATCTGGCGGCTGCTGCGCGCATGCGCGGGTGTGGGCGTATCGCTTGATGCAGGTCGCAGGGGATATGGGCCACACGACCGCGTTGCGTAACAACGGCCTGTGAAACCCCGACCGTTTATTGCAGGTATCGCATCGGGTCGACGCTTTCTTGTCCGCGCCGCACTTCGAAATGCAGGAAGCTGGGGTCACCCGCCGCCACTTTGCCGATATTCTGTCCCTGCGTCACGCGCGCGTCCTTGGCTACATTCAGGTTGTCCACATTCGCATAGACTGTCAGCAGTCCGTCATTGTGCCGGATCACCACAATATTCACATTCCCTGTGGTGCGCGTGATTGCGGCAACTGTGCCGGCGGCGGCGGCACGAACATTCGTTCCCGCGCCGGCAGCAATCCCGATACCTTCGTTGCGACCGGGCGAATAGGCACGGATGATACGCCCGTCCACCGGCATGACGAAGGTCGTGCGCGATGCCTCGGTGCGTTCCTGTGACAGGTCTGCGGCGGGTGGTGTTGCGGCTTGGGCTTCGGCCTGCATCTGATCGGCCGATGGCACGGGTGCGGGCAGCGGGGTTGAGGCGCTGGGCGGCGGCGGGGCAGGGCTGGTGCTGCCCGGTGCCGTGGTTTGCGGTTCTGGTGCAGGCGCTGCGGCGGCCGTCTGCTGCGTGTCCTGCTGGCGTCCCACGGGGATAAGCAAGGTCTGCCCTTCGCGAACGCGCATTTCGGGGTCCAGCCCGTTCCAGTCGGCAAGGGCGCGGGGGGTAACATTATAGAGCCGCGCAATAATAAAGGCGGTTTCGCCGCGCTGCACCACATGCCGGGTTGGCTGTTCGTCGGCAGGTTGCGTTGTGGTTGCGGGGGGTGGGCTTGCGCTTTGGCCGGTTTCGGCGCGACTGATGGCACTGTCGGCCAGGGTCGAGATCTCGATCTCGCCCGCGCGCGCGGTGGTGCCACCCGACCCTGTGCCGCGTGGCAGGGCCAAAACCTCGCCGCCGCGCAGTCTGGTGTCAGGGGTCAATGCGTTGAAACTTGCCAACTCACTTTCGGACATGCCAATGCGGTTTGCGACTGTGGCGACGGTATCACCGCTGCGTGCAACAGCAACCTGATAGTCCGGATATGAAATAATGCCGCGCGAATCCGGTCTTGGGCGCTGGCCCGTAATCTCGCGTGCCGCATCTGCAGTCGTGAAAGGCGCACTTGAAGGGCGCAGATCGGGGTCGAAGCCTTCGCAGGCTGCAAGCGCAAGAAGGGCTGCGCTGCTTAATAGTGTCACCTGGCGTCTCAGATGCATTTTCCTGTCACCTCTGCTGTGTCGCGCAATGTCGCGGGCGGTTCTTTGCCCCTGCCGAACCCGTTCTGTTATTTCCTAATGCCCCAGACCTTCCAGAAGGGGCACAAAACGCACCGCGCGCATTTCCTCATACTCGAACCCGTCGTCATGCCTGATCACGCGGATCAGGCTTTGCACTGTATCTGACTGACCCACAGGCACAACCATGATACCCCCGATCTTCAACTGCGCCAAGAGCGGGCCGGGCGGGTCTTCTGCCGCAGCAGTCACGATGATGCGATCAAACGGGGCCTGATCGGGCAACCCGTAGGACCCGTCGGACACCATGCTTGTGATGTTATGAAGCCCCAGATCATCGAACACGCGCTGCGCCACCTGTGCCAATGTGCGGTGACGCTCTACAGTATAGACGCGGCGGGCAAGCTGGGACAGGATCGCGGCCTGATAGCCCGATCCGGTGCCCACCTCCAGCACCTTGTCGCGGGGGCTGACCTGCAAGGCTTCGGTCATCAGGGCCACAACAGACGGCTGGCTTATGGTCTGCCCGCAGGCAATGGGCAGCGGCATGTCTTCATAGGCGCGGTCGCTGAATATGCCGGTGACAAAGGCACGCCGGTCGATCTTTTCCATGGCCGATAGCACGCGCGCATCGGTCACCCCGCGTGACCGGATGGTGTAGATGAAGCGCATGCGCTGTTCGGCCAGATCGTCACCTTGCGTCATTCAAGTGCCTTTTTCACATCATTCAGGGCGTCATGTGCCGTCAGATCGGCGCGCATGGGCGTGACCGAGATATAGCCGTCCAGATTGACCGCCGCATCGGTTCCGGGCGCCGTTGGCTGGTGTTGTGGTCCGCCGGTGATCCACAGGAATTTCCTGCCCGAAGGCGAGATATGCGGCTTTACCCCGAAAAACGTGTCCCGCCGGTAGCCTTGCGGGGTCACGCGCAGCCCCTTGACGTCCGCGGTGGCCACAGGGGGGAAGTTCACATTGTAAAACAGCCGGTAATCGCCCTGATCCCACGGCGCATCCTTGATCAGGCGTTCAATGACGGCCTGTCCGTGGCCCACCGAACTGTCGAACAGGGTTGGCAGATCTTCAGACAGCGGGCCCATATATTGCGACAACGCGATTGCGGGCAACCCTTGCAGGGCGGCTTCCATCGCGCCGCCGACAGTGCCCGAATACATCACGTTTTCAGCGGCGTTGTTGCCACGGTTGATACCTGAAAGGACCAGATCCGGCCGCGCGCCCTGCAAAACATCATACAGCCCCGCCAGCACGCAATCGGCAGGTGATCCTTCGGCCGCATAGCGGCGCTGGCTCAGTTTTGCGATCATCATCGGGTGGGTGTAGCTGATGCAATGACCCACGCCGGATTGCTCGAACGCGGGGGCGACGACCCAGACCTCGCCCTTCGGTCCGGCAATATTATGCGCGATCTGTTCCAGAACCTGCAATCCAGGGGCGTTGATCCCGTCATCATTGGTTACCAGAATGCGCATAATACCCCCTTGGTCATTTATATATCTTGCTTAGAACAGGGCGGCGCAGCCGACAAGGGGCAGCGCCCGAACCATTTACATCGCTGGGCGATTGTAGCAGTTGCAGCGCAGTGCCACATTCCCTATGTGGGGCATGTGCGGATGGTCGGATGGCCGCGTGCAGGGGCGCATGCCCCTGTGCGAGGAAAGTCCGGGCTCCATGAAGCAACGGTGCCGGGTAACGCCCGGCCGGGGCAACCCGAGGGAAAGCGCCACAGAGAACAGACCGCCATGCATGCATGGCAAGGGTGAAACGGTGGAGTAAGAGCCCACCGCAGGACGGGCAACCGGACTGGCATGGCAAGCCCCACCGGGAGCAATGCCGAATAGGGACTTCGCGCGGGTATGATCCGACAGGATATCACCGCAGGGCCGCTTCAGCCCGAAGTCCGGGTTGGCAGCTAGATCCTGTCCGCAAGGGCAGGGGCAGATGAATGGTCATCAAGGGGGGCATTTGTCCCCTGAACAGAACCCGGCTTACAGACCATCCGCACAATATTTGCCTTGGTGGCCAACAAAACCGGACAGCAAGCTGCGGATATTTTCGGGAATCCGGTTGACACGGGGCACAAGCATAGTAGAAGGCAGCTTCAGAATTCACGGGTGCGGGGCCTTTATGGGCCGTGTCCCGGTTCAGGAGAGTAAAAAATGGCGAAGCCGACCACCATCAAGATCCGTCTGAACTCGACCGCGGGGACCGGGCATTTCTATGTGACCAAAAAGAATGCCCGCACCATGACCGAGAAGATGACAACGCGCAAATACGACCCCGTTGTGCGCAAGCATGTCGAATATAAAGAAGGCAAGATCAAGTAATCCTGCCCGCTTTGACTAACTGAAAGCCGCGCCTTCGGGCGCGGCTTTTTGTTTAGGGGCAGGGCCGCAGTTGACTGTTGCGCTAAACACATCGCGTTTGCATGCGGCGCACTGGAACCGCTGGATTGTTCTGGCCTGAAGCTGCCCGTCGCACTTGGATGAAGCCCGCACCATCGGCGGGCCGTGGTCTGCCGATCCGACGCTCAAGGAACGCACTTTATGCCGGCTGCATACTCCTGACTTCAAAGGCTTGAATTGCCATCAGCCAAATCGGCAGGCCGCGGGACGGCCCGCCGATGGTGCGGCGGCCTGCGGCCTTGATTCCGCACCTTGGGGCAATACCCAATGGCCGCAACAGGCCAAAAATCACCAACGGCCCCACTCCGGCAGCGCATATGCGCAAAGCCGTTCATCCTATGGTCCAAAACAAAGGGGCCAGTGTTTCCACTGGCCCCGTCTGGTATCGGTCTTAGCGTGTCGTTATTCTTGCTGTCCAAGGAACATCAGCAGGAACTGGAACATGTTCAGGAAGCTGATATACAGGCTCAGCGCGCCATCAATGGCCGCTTTGTCCAGCCATTCCTGATCGCCCGCCATTGCATGCGCGACATATTCGCTTTTGATTTGCTGCGTGTAGAACGCGGTCAGGCCGGCAAAGATCAGAATGCCGATCGCCGAAATCGCGAACATCATTGCAGGGCTTGCAAGGAAGATGTTGATCACCATTGCCACGATCAGGCCGATCACACCCATGATCAGGAAGGTGCCCATACCCGACAGGTCTTTCTTGGTGGTATATCCCCACAGGCTAAGCCCGCCGAAGGCAATGGCTGTCACAAGAAATGTCTGCGTGATCGAATAGCTGGTGAACATCAGGAAGATGGAGCTTAGCGACAGGCCGATTGCACTGGCAAATACGAAAAAGCCAAGCTGTACACCCGCGGCAGATGCGCGGCGCATAAGGGCGCCCCAGCCGAACAGGATAAAGGCCAGCGGTGCGAACATGATGACCCAACGCAGCGGCGACAGGTAGATTGCGCCACCAAGGCTGTTCAGCATCGTGCCGTTGGGCAGCTGGGCAACAGCCGCATTCGGGTCTGTTGTAACTGCCAGTCCGGAAATGGCCCATGCCGCGGCAGCTGTGATCAGCATGCCAACCGACATGGTTCCGTAAACCTTGTTCATGTGGGCGCGCAAACCCGCGTCAATCTGTTCAGCGCGTGCACCACTCGTCTGAGCGCGCATCGTGTTGAAATTGGCCATTTTCACCTCCGGTCAAAAAAATGCGCGGAATTCCGCGCGGTCATGCAGGGAATATCGTGCCGAATGCCGAATAATTCAAGCATTTCCGGAGTGAAATAGACAGGATTTGATCGGGTTTCCGGTGATACGCAATATTCCTACGCATTGTCCCTGATTGAAATGACCACCTTGCCGGTCGATTTGCGGCTGCGTAGCATCTCGAACCCGTCGAGGGCCTGCTCGAACGGCAGCACATGGCTGACATGCGGCGTCAAATGTCCCTGGACATACCAGTCCAGCAATTCGGCCAGACTGCCCGTCAGTGTTTCGGGGGCGAAGTTCAGATACCCGCCCCAATACAGGCCAATCACAGTCAGGTTCTTGACCAGCAGAATGTTCGCGGGAAATTGCGGCACCTTTCCACCCGCGAACCCGATGGCCAGAAACCGCCCCTCGGGGCGCATCGCGCGCAGGGCCTCGGTCGCCATTGGTTCGCCCACTGCGTCATAAACGACATCGACGCCGCCCAATTCCTTCAGTGTCTTGCGCAAATCTGTCGTGTCGCTGTCCAGACAGATTGCCGCACCGGCATCTTTTGCGACCTGCAACTTTTGCTGGCCGCGCGCAACGGCAATCACCCGTGCCCCGATCCGCACCCCGATTTCCACCGCCGTTATCCCCACACCACCGGCGGCGCCCAGAACAACAAGTGTTTCATCCGGCTGCAAGCCAGCGCGGTGTCGCAGCGCCAGATGCGATGTGCCATATGCCACCAGAAAACCCGCAGCGTCCGTCATCGAAAGTGTGTCAGGCAGCGCGATACAGCGGTCGGCGGGGCAGACGGCCACCTCTGCCAGACCGCCCAGTCCGGTAAATGCGGCAACGCGCTGTCCGACATGAAACCCGCGAACATCCGCCCCGACCTCTCGCACGGTTCCGGAAATCTCCATTCCCAGCGTCGCTGGCAAGGGGGGGCGTTCCTGATATTGCCCCTTCATCATCAGCAAATCTGCAAAATTCAGCCCGCAAGCTGCAACGTCAATGGTGATCTGTCCGCGCTCGGGACGCGGCGTGTCAATATCGCGAAGCAGCGGGGGTGATTCGATGTTTTCGAGTCGGATTGCACGCATTTGGGGGCCTCCGTGACTGGTGTTCGGGGTAATCTGACGGAATTGTTGATGCCAAACAAGGGCTGCGCGGTCCACGGTATTCGCAATGCGCTTCATTCAGCCTCTGGTTGTTCGCAAAACGCAATGCAATTTGCGAATATTTGGAAATTCGGGGGGCGTGAAACATTTGATCAATCTATTTCGGTAAAGTTGCTCTACACCAGCGGTTGAGCTTGCCGCGTCGGAGTTCGTGTCGCCCGCCCAGGGTAGTAAGTTTGCGGCAAGCTCGCCTGTTTGAAGTTTATTGTTTGGTTTCAGTATGATGTGGCCGTCGATGACTTCTTGGTGAGTGAGTTAATTATAAGTGGACTGGGGAAATTAATGTCGCATCCTGTTGATATCCATGTAGGGCAGCGTATCAGACAGCGTCGTTGGGCCATTGGTATGACCCAGCAGCAACTTGCAGAAGTTGTCGGGATAAAGTTCCAGCAGATTCAGAAGTACGAAACCGGAATGAACCGCGTTTCGGCCTCCAGACTTTGGGACATCGCGCAGGCATTGCAGGTTTCTATTACCTTTTTCTTTGAAGATGTGAATTCAGACCAGCTGCCCGAAAATGACGACATGCTGTCAAACAAGGAAACTCTGGATCTTCTGCGCACCTATTACGCTATTCCCGAAAACCAGCGCAAACGCCTGTTCGATCTGGCGCGCGCCTTGGGCGAGGCGGCCTGAAACCCGCAGGTTGCGCAGGCGGCAGGGCGGTTGCGATCTGTGACATGGCAGTCCAAAAAGGGCGCCTGACCGCAGTATAAGGAATCGCAGCGTGAAGACCCGCACAACCATTCTGCCTGCGGAACAGTCGCAGCTACTGGACTTGATACACTCTTTCGCCGATCTGGCGCGGACACAAACGCTGCGCCATTTTCGGCAACCCAGCCTGCTGGCCGATAACAAATCGGATGACGGATTTGACCCGGTTACAGTTGCAGACCGCGCTGTCGAACAGGCAATCCGCACAGAACTGGCGCGGTTGCGGCCTGATGATGGTATCACTGGTGAAGAATTTCCGCCTGTCCCGTCACGTTCCGGCCTGACATGGGTGATTGACCCGATTGACGGAACCCGTGCCTTTCTAAGCGGCAGCCCCTGTTGGGGGGTGTTGATTGCGCTGTGCGATGCTCATGGCCCATTTCTGGGCGTCATTGACCAACCCTATATCGGGGAGCGTTTTGTCGGTGGCATGGGCGTGGCGCAGGCTGTTGGTCCGCATGGTGCCACTGATATGCGCTGCCGGACAACACCGGCGCTGGATGGCGCAATCCTGTTCTCGACATTTCCGGAAATTGGCACAGAGTCCGAGCGCGCGGCATTCCAGCGTGTCTCGTCCATGTGCCGGCTAACGCGTTACGGAATGGATTGCTATGCCTATGCCCTTCTGGCGCTGGGCCAGATCGATCTGGTGATCGAGGCAGGGCTGAACATATATGATATTGCGGCCCCGATTGCGGTAATCGAAGCGGCCGGTGGCGTGGTCAGTGACTGGCAGGGCAATCCTGTCGGGGAAAACGGGCAGGTCATTGCCGCCGCAAACCCCGACATTCATGCACAGGCACTTGCACTTCTGAACGGCTAGGTTCGCTATGGCGTGGCGCTCAGGCTGGTCGTGATTTCCTCGATCGCGGCGGTGATCAGGTGCAGACAT
Source organism: Roseinatronobacter sp. (assembly GCF_051859525.1). Taxonomy (NCBI): domain Bacteria; kingdom Pseudomonadati; phylum Pseudomonadota; class Alphaproteobacteria; order Rhodobacterales; family Paracoccaceae; genus Roseinatronobacter; species Roseinatronobacter sp. The sequence goes on from NZ_JBHYFM010000022.1 coordinate 9,516, forward strand.
TGCGGTGTCGAAAACCGGTGATCCACATCCTTCAGCAGGCGCAAATGCATATCGGGACAAGTTGCATGTTCCAGAAGGCGCAAGGGCACCGAGATATCAACCGCCTCGTCGCGCGTGCCCTGTAATAGCCGCACGGGAAACGGCAGATCCAGCGGGTCGCGCAAAACAAGTCTGGTCTTGCCATCCTCGAACAGGCGGCGTGTCAGGATATAGGGCTGATCGTCATACTCATTCGGCAGTTCGGTCTGGCCGGTCTGCAATATCTGCTGTTGCTGGGCCGGTGTCAGTTGCGGCCACATGCTGTCCTCGGTGAAATCAGGTGCGGCGGCGACGCCCACAATTCCGCACACATGATCAGGTATGGCACGCGCGACAAGCAAGGCGATCCATCCCCCCATGGACGACCCGACCAGAATTTGCGGCCCTTTGGTCAGCGCAGTAATGGCGGCCATGGCATCTTCGGCCCAGTCCCCGATGCAGCCATCGGTGAATGCCCCCGAACTTTGCCCATGACCGGAATAGTCAAAACGCAAGAACGCACGGCCATTGGTTCTGGCCCAATCTTCCAGAAATACGGCCTTTGTGCCGCTCATGTCCGATTTGAACCCGCCAAGGAACACAATGCCGGGACCGTCCCCGTCACTGCGCGAATAGGCCAGGGATCGTCCGTTCGGGGTTGTCAGAAATTCGCTCAAGATGCCTCCTTCATTGCGGTGCGGCGGGCAGAAACGGTGGTCAGGGGCGACCCCGTTGCACAATGTCCCGCATGCATTTCAATTTTTGCCGCAATTTACCCCGAAGGCAAGCGTGCCGCCAAATGCAAAGGGCAGTGTCATGCATGTTCCGCATGATTGCCGGCTTCGTACTCGTGCAGTTCAAAGACAATGCCGGACACATCATCACTGAAATCGTCCTTGCCCGCCCATTTACCAAGCTGCCATTTCAGGGCATCCAGAAAATCCAGCCCCTGCGTCTGTGCAAGGCTTTCCATCATCTGGCCCAACCTGTCCTGCCCGAATTCGGTGCCGTCAGGATCATTGCATTCGGTAATCCCGTCGGAATACAGGAAAAGCCTGTCACCGGGGGCAAGCGTCACCTCGAAGCTGGTATATCCGGCTTGCGGGATCAGGCCTATGGGCAACCCGCCAAGGCCCACAAATTCCACCTTGCCGGATTTTCGCTGCACTGCCGGATGCGGGTGCCCCGCCTGAACGATTCTGGCCCGCCCCGTCACAAGGTCCAGTTCCGCATACGCCAGCGTCAGGTAAGTGTCCGTGTCCATCTCGCTAAGCATAAGGTCATTCATGCGTGCAGCGACCTGTTCCGGTGCGCAGGCCCTGATCGCGCCTGTTTGCGGGTCTTGGGTCAGGGCAATATTCTGGCTTTGCGCCCCTTCGGCGAAAAGTGCGCTTATGCGTGCACTTAGCATCGCAGCGGCAACGCCATGTCCGGACACATCAATGGAATAAACCGCGATTTTAGTGTCCGAAATCCGGAACGTTCCGACCAGATCGCCGCCGACATGGCCAGAGGATTGCAGCAGAAGGGACAAATGACTGGTGCCATAGTCGCGAAAACGGTCGCGAATCAAGGCATGTTGCAGTTTGCGCGCCTGTTGCAGGTCCCGTTCCAGCGCATCGTGAACCTGCTGAAGTTGTTGCAAGGTCTTGCGCACCTCGCGTTCCATATCCAGCAAGCGTTCACCCGCGCTTATTCTTGCGCGCAGCTCCATCGTAGATACGGGCTTGTTCAGGAAGTCATCCGCCCCGACATTCAGCCCTTCTGCAACTGCATCCTTGTCATTCTTCGACGTCAGCAGAATAAAATAGCTATAGTTCTCGTTTTTAAGTGCGCGGAATGCCTGACAGAATTCCAGCCCGTTCATTCCCGGCATCATCCAGTCGGACAGCACAAGGTCGAAATGTGTGGCCCGACACAGCGCAAGCGCTTCCAGCCCCGATGCGGCTTCGGTCGTCAGGTACCCCCAATCGCGCAAGTGCCGCGCGAAAATAAGCCTTTGCGCGCGACTGTCATCAACGATCAGCGCGTGCTTTGCAGCCGGAACCCCGGCCTTCCCAACCACAGACTTTTCAGTGTCCGTTCCCAAATGCCTGCCCCGTTTGGCCGTCGATGACGAAAGATGCATCCGTTGCAAAGTCGCATCCGCAGCTTAACAAGCTGTAAAGCGCACAGTGTTTTTATTGTCATGCGGAGTTACCGCGCGTTAAGGAAATGCTGTAATAGTTCGAAAACTGCACAAGAAGGGTGGCTTTGTGATCGATTGGTGTCGCGTGCGGGAATTGCACGATGAAATTGGCGAAGAAGCGTTTGAAGAAGTTCTGGCGCTGTTTGTCGACGAAGTCGACGAAGCGCTTGGGCGGTTGCGGCATGCGCAAGAAGCACCTGCCCGAATGGCGGAATTCCACTTTCTGAAAGGGGCCGCGCTGAATTTGGGGCTGAAAGACATGGCCAGCCTTTGTGGACAGGCCGAGCAGATGGCCAATGACGGCACGCCCACCGATTCCGAACGCAGCACCGTGCTTGCGGATTTTCCACAGGCGATTGCGGTTCTGCGCAATGATTGGCGGGCCAAGGTCTGACGCGCCGTGAATGGCGATGTCCAGAACCTTCCTGACACCGAGCAGGGCATCGAACGCCTTGATCGTATCAACTGACGCAATTTGCAAACCGGCCCATGCACTCTCTTTAATACCTGTATCAGATTACAAAATTCGCAATCACCTCGTCATTCGTAATATCCGTGAAGGTAAATCCGGCCTCTTCCATCCGCGCAAACAGGCTTTCGAAATTCTGCGGCTGCGTTGTCTCGATGCCCAGTAGAACAGTGCCAAAATTTCTGGCTGTTTTCTTCAGGTATTCAAACCGTGCAATATCGTCTTCAGGTCCAAGGATGCCAAGAAAGTCCTTCAAGGCACCGGGGCGTTGCGGCAGGCGCAGCAGAAGATATTTCTTCGTGCCGGAAAAACGCATGGCGCGTTCCTTCACCTCTGGCAGGCGCTCGAAATCGAAATTCCCGCCGGATGCCACGCAAATAACGGTTTTGCCCCGGATCTGCGTCGAAATATCCTGCAATGCGTCAATGGACAATGCGCCCGCCGGTTCCAGAACAATCCCGTCATGATTCAGCATATCAAGAATTGTGACACAGACCCTGTTTTCCGCGGCCAGCAAGATCTGGCCGGATTGGATGTCACGCAACCTGTCAAAGGGGCGAACGCCCAGCCGCGCAACTGATGCGCCGTCAACGAACGTATCCACACGCGGCAGCGTCACCGGCTCGCCTGCCTGCAATGCGGCGGTCAGGCTTGCGCCGCCCACAGGCTCCACATAGCGCAGGTCTACGTCCGGGGCCGTACTGCGCAGATAGGCAGTCATACCGGCCCCCAAGCCGCCACCGCCAACGGGCAGGACGACCATGTCAGGCGCACGGCCAAGTTGCTCCAGCATTTCGACGGCAACACTGGCCTGTCCTTCGATCACATCGTCATCATCGAAGGGCGACAGGAAATGCGCGCCCAGATCGGTGCAGAAATGCTGCGCCGCATCCAGTGCCTGATCAAAAATATCGCCAGTCAGCTTGATGTCGATATGCGCCCCGCCGAAAGTGCGGGTTTTCATGATTTTCTGCTGTGGCGTGGTTACGGGCATAAAAATAGTGCCTTGCACCCCGAAATGCCGACAGGCAAATGCGACGCCCTGCGCATGGTTTCCCGCGCTTGCACAGACGAAATGACGTTGCGCAGGCAGGGCGGCCAGACGTTTGCGCATGGCATTGAACGCGCCACGGATCTTGTAGCTGCGCACTGGCGACAGGTCTTCGCGCTTCAGCCAGATATCAGCGCCGTAACGGGCCGAAAGGTGGTCATTGCGCACCAGCGGCGTGGGGGGGAACAGCGCGCGCAAGGCTTGCGCGGCTGCCGTGGCGGCCAGCGGGAACTGTGTCATGGCGCAACCAGCCAGTGTTGCAGTTTTTGCCGGATGGTGTGCGGCATAGGTGCGGATTGTCTGGTTTCGGGGTCGAAAAACACCTCGACCACCTCATAGGTTGCGTGCACCGCGTCTGTGTCGGCATGCCGCATACGCATGTGAAACGTGCAACTTTTCGTGCCGATGCGCGATACCGCGCCGTCAATGACAACCAGATCCCCCGCCTGCAATTCCCGGACGAAGCGCGTCGTTGCCTGTGCGGTGACTGTGTGCACCCTGTCATCGGCCAGCATACGGCTATAGGGCAGGCCCATTGCCGTCCACATATGATAACAGGCATCATCGAAGAAAGGCGCGTAATGGCGCACGTTCATATGGCCGAAATGGTCGTGGTGCCATGGGTGAATGACCCCTCGCAGCAGTTCAAGACGCGTTGACATGACATCTCCGATAATGTGGTTCATGCATGGCATATCACATCTGCGGCGCAGCAGAACCCCCTTGCACCCTTGCAGCACTTCGCCAAAGCCAATAGACGAAAACAAAACCTGCCACCCAATCCGGAGCCGCCCCTATGTCCGCTAAACCGAATGCCCCGAAAAAAGTCGTGCTTGCCTATTCCGGCGGGCTGGATACCTCGATCATCCTGAAATGGTTGAAAACCGAATATGATTGCGAAGTGGTGACCTTCACCGCCGATCTGGGCCAGGGCGAGGAACTGGACCCCGCCCGCAAGAAAGCCGAAATGCTGGGGGTCGCGCCTGACAATATCTTCATAGAGGATCTGCGCGAGGAATTCGTGCGTGATTTCGTATTCCCGATGTTCCGTGCCAATGCCCTTTATGAAGGACAATACCTGCTGGGTACGTCCATCGCGCGCCCGCTAATTTCCAAACGCCTTGTTGAAATCGCCGAAGCGACCGGCGCGGATGCTGTGGCCCATGGTGCAACTGGCAAGGGCAATGATCAGGTGCGTTTTGAACTGGCGGCTTACGCGCTGAACCCCGATATCAAGGTGATCGCACCATGGCGCGAATGGGACCTGACATCGCGCACCAAATTGCTGGAATTTGCCGAAGCCAACCAGATCCCCATTGCCAAGGACAAACGCGGCGAGGCGCCCTTCAGCGTGGACGCGAACCTGCTGCACACCTCATCCGAAGGCAAGGTTCTGGAAGATCCGGCCGAAGATGCGCCCGATTACGTCTATCAGCGCAGCGTAAACCCCGAAGATGCGCCTGATACGCCGGAATTTATTGAAATCACCTTCCGGAAGGGCGATGCGACTGCCATCAACGGTGCCGAAATGTCACCGGCCACCATCCTGACCGCGCTGAATGACTATGGCCGCAAACATGGAATCGGGCGGCTGGATTTCGTTGAAAACCGCTTCGTGGGCATGAAATCGCGCGGGATTTATGAAACACCGGGCGGCACCATCCTGCTGGAAGCGCATCGCGGTATCGAACAGATCACACTGGACAGCGGGGCGGGCCATCTGAAGGACAGCCTGATGCCGCGCTACGCGGAGCTGATCTATAACGGGTTCTGGTTCTCGCCCGAACGTGAAATGCTGCAAGCCGCCATCGACAAAAGTCAGGAACATGTGACGGGCACGGTCCGCCTGAAACTCTACAAAGGGTCCGTGCGCACAGTCGGGCGCTGGTCCGATCACAGCCTGTATTCCGAAGCGCATGTCACCTTTGAAGATGATGCAGGCGCATATGACCAGAAGGATGCGGCCGGTTTCATCCAGCTAAATGCCCTGCGCCTGAAACTGCTTGCGGCGCGCAACCGGCGGCTGAAGGGCTGATCGCAGGCCTGTTTCATCTTGCCAAAAATACTCTCGGGCCGAAGGCCGCGTGTCTTCGGTCCCGCACCCGCGGAAAGGGAACGTCATGACCAAACCTGTTGTCTTGTGTATCCTTGATGGCTGGGGCCTGAACCCCGACAGTGCGGGCAATGCAGTCATGCAGGCCAATACACCGAATTTTGACAGGGTGATGCGCGACTGCCCCAATGCCACCCTGCTCACCCATGGCCCCGATGCGGGCCTGCCCAGCGGGCAGATGGGCAATTCCGAGGTAGGCCACACCAATATTGGCGCGGGCCGTGTCGTGGCAATGGATCTGGGGCAGATCGATCTGGCGCTGGAAGATGGCAGTTTCCTGAAAAATGACGCTTTGCTGGCCTTTATTGGCAAAATGCAGGCCAGCAAGGGGACCGCGCATGTCTTTGGTGTGGTGTCGGATGGCGGGGTGCATGGCCATATCACGCATCTGCAAGCCGCGATCTCGGCACTCTGCGCCGCTGGTGTGCCAGTGGTGGTGCATGCAATCACCGACGGGCGCGATGTGGCCCCGAAATCGGCCGCGCCGTTCATCGATGCCTTGCAGGCCAGCCTTCCCGATGGTGCCAGTATCGGCACAGTGATCGGCCGGTACTGGGCAATGGACCGCGACAATCGCTGGGACCGTGTGCAGCGCGCCCATGATGCCATCATCCGCGCCGAAGGGCAGGACGCGGCCAGCGCGGCGGATGCGGTTGCCCAAGCCTACGGACGCGGTGAAACCGACGAATTTATCGCACCAACTGTCATTTCCGGCTATGCGGGGACGCGGGCGGGGGACGGGCTGTTTTGCCTGAATTTCCGTGCCGACCGTGCGCGTGAAATCCTTGCGGCCCTTGCAGCCCCCAGTTTCAGCGGCTTCGACAGGGGGGCAACCCCGCAATGGAGTGCGGTGTTGGGCATGGTCGAATATTCCGATGCGCATAACGCCTTCATGTCCACCGCATACCCGAAGCGCAAGATCGTGAACACCCTGGGTGCCTGGGTTGCCGCGCATGGGTTGCGCCAGTTCCGTCTGGCTGAAACCGAAAAATACCCCCATGTCACCTTCTTCCTGAACGGCGGCAAGGAAGATGCGGAAACGGGCGAGGATCGCTTCATGCCATCCAGCCCCAAGGTGGCGACATATGATCTGGAACCCGAAATGGCAGCGGGTGACGTGACCGAAAAGCTGGTTCAGGTCATTGGCGCGGGCTATGACCTGATTGTCGTCAATTTCGCCAATCCCGATATGGTCGGCCATACCGGCGATCTGGATGCCGCAATTCGCGCGGTCGAGGCCGTGGACAAGGGCCTTGGCGCAGCGCTTGATGCCTTGGCGGCGGCGGGCGGGGCAATGCTGCTGACCGCAGATCACGGCAATTGCGAAATGATGATCGACCCCGAAACCGGCGGGCCACACACGGCGCATACGCTGAATCCTGTTCCTGTGGTTCTGATCGGCGGGCCAGCGGGGGCGGGGCTGCGCGCGGGGCGTCTGGCCGATGTGGCGCCGACAGTGCTGGCCTTGATGGGGCTGAAGACCCCGCCAGAGATGACAGGCAAAAGCCTGATTATTCAGGAATGATTCGCGTGGCCCTGATCGCGGCAGGGCTGGCGCTGGTATCCGCGCCCGCGCTGGGCGATCCGGCTGCGCGTGCAATGGCGGCGGCGCAAGCGTTGCAGGACGCGGGCGTGCAGTTGCAGCAGGCCAGTTCGGGCCGTGACAGGATCGCCGCACTCAGCACCACGATTCAAGCCTATGAAGATGGCATGGTCGCCCTGCGCGAAGGGTTGCGTGATGTGCAGTTGCGCGAAACGGCGCTGGCGCGGGTGTTTTCTGCGCGGGGCAGCGATCTGGCGCGCCTGCTGGCGGTCCTTATGGCGACGGACCGGCTTGATACGAATGCCGCACTGGTTCATCCCTCTGGCGCGCTGGAGGCCGCGCGCGCGGCACAATTGTTGGGGGAAATCGCACCGGCGCTGGGTGCGGAAGTGGCCGACCTGCGCCGTGAACTGGATGAAATACGCGCCCTGCGCCGTGCCCGCCAATACGGGCTTCTGGCGCTGGAACAGGGGCTTGGCACAGCACAGGAAGCCCGCATTGAACTTGCTCAGGCGATTTCAGAACGCGGCCCGTTGCCAAAGCGGTTGTTTGACGATCCTGAACGTCTGCAAATGCTGGCGCTGGATGCCGCATCGCTGGATGCATTCGCCGCCGAACTGGCCCAAGGCCAGTCGGCATTGGGCACAACGCCTGTTGCGGGCATTTCTGCCGCCCGTGGCACGCTTTCCCTGCCTGTGCGCGCCACGCTGTTGCGTCGTTTCAATCAACCCGATGCTGCGGGTATTTCGCGTTCCGGTCTGGTGCTTGCCACAACGCCTGATGCGCTGGTCACGGCGCCATGGTCGGGAACCGTGCGGTATTCCGGCGCGCTGGCAGGGCAGGGGAATGTGGTTATTCTGGAACCGGCAGAAAATATGTTGATGGTTCTGGCCGGACTTGGCGCGCAGTTGGTCGAAACCGGCGAGATCCTGCCACGCAATGCGCCCTTGGGGACCATGCCAGCGGCCATTTCCGAAGGGGCAGGGACTGGAACACGCAATCAAACACTCTATTTTGAGTTGCGAGAGAGCGGGAACCCCATTGACCCCGAGCCTTGGTTCGCATTCACTGGGCGGCAGGAACCAGAATAGGATCAAAAGTATGAAACGTTACGTTGTGGCAGGATTTGGCGGTGCGCTTGCGGGTGTGGTGCTGGCCACCCAGGTTGCAGCGCCGCTGCTGGCACAGGAACGTGGTCAGACAAGTTCGGTTTATGAACAGCTTGACCTGTTCGGCGATGTTTTCGAGCGGATTCGTAACCAGTATGTCGATGACGTCGAAACCGCCAAGCTGATCGAGGCTGCGATAAACGGCATGCTGACGTCGCTTGATCCGCATTCAGGCTATTTGCCGCCCGATGATTTTGACGACATGCGCACCCAGACACGCGGGTCGTTTGGTGGTCTGGGCATAGAAGTGACGCAGGAAGACGGCTTCATCAAGGTTGTGACCCCTATGGACGGCACGCCCGCCGATCAGGCTGGCGTGGAGCCGGGTGACCTGATTACCCATGTCGATGGCGAGTCGCTGATGGGCCTGAACCTGTCACAGGCAGTTGACCTGATGCGCGGGCCTGTGGGGTCCGAGATTATCATCACTGTGATCCGTGACGGCGTGGCAGAACCGTTCGATCTGTCGATCATCCGCGACACCATCCGCTTGCAGGCCGTGCGGGTGCGCACAGAAGGCAATAACGTCATTTTGCGCGTCACCACCTTCAATGAACAAACCTTCCCCAACCTGCGTGACGGCTTGCAGGAAGCCATTGACGAACTGGGCGGGCTGGACGAGCTGGGCGGGGTTGTGCTGGACATGCGCAACAACCCCGGCGGGCTGCTGACGCAGGCCATTCGTGTCTCTGATGCGTTTCTGGATCGGGGCGAGATTGTCTCGACCCGCGGGCGCGATGAAGGCGCGGGCGAGCGGTTCAACGCGCAACCGGGCGACCTGATTGAAGGGAAGCCCATGGTCGTGCTGGTCAATGCCGGCTCTGCATCGGCGTCCGAGATTGTCGCGGGCGCATTGCAGGACCACCGCCGCGCCATTGTTGTGGGGACGCGCAGTTTTGGCAAAGGCTCGGTGCAGACCGTTGTTCCGTTGCGCGGGGACGGGGCAATCCGCTTGACGACATCGCGCTACTACACGCCATCGGGGCGGTCTATTCAGGCGCTGGGCGTATCGCCTGACATCGTTGTCGAACAACCCCGCCGCCAGCCGATCGAGGAAGATCAGGCCGAAACCGCACCGCGCACACGGTCGGAAAACGACCTGCGCGGGCGTCTGGACAACAGCGACATCACCGATGACGAGCGTCGCCAGCTGGAGGATGAGCGTAGACAGGCCGAAGATGTCGCCCGCATGCGCCAGGATGATTACCAACTGGCCTATGCGCTGGACATCCTGCGTGGTCTGACGGCGTTGAACGGTCGGTAACTCACCACCATGACCCCCGACCAGATTGCGCAACTGCCCTACCGTCCCTGTGTGGGGGTAATGCTTATCAACAAGGACGGGCTGGTTTTCGCGGCCCAACGTATCGATAGCGAAATCCCCGCATGGCAAATGCCACAAGGCGGCATAGACAAGGGCGAAACCCCCGGCACGGCCGCGCTGCGCGAACTGGCCGAAGAAATCAGTGTCACCCCCGACTTGGTGGTGCCGCTGGCGGAAACGCGGGACTGGCTGGCCTATGACCTGCCGCATGACATTGTGCCGCGTATCTGGAAGGGCAGGTATCGCGGGCAGAAACAGCGCTGGTTCCTGATGCGGTTTACAGGGCGCGATGACCAGATAGATATCCGGACGCAGCACCCTGAATTTTCGCAATGGCGCTGGATCACGGCAAATGACATGCTTGATGCGATTGTGCCGTTCAAACGCGATATCTACGCCAGCGTGATCGACGAATTCAGCGAATGGCTGGCCTGACAGGGGTGGCGCACCACCCCGTCAAGATCATTCGCCCGGACGTTTCAGGCTGAACACCTGTTCCACCACGGCGTAATCGCGGTAACCGCAGCGCGCCAGCGGCTTGAAACTGGTAATGTCGAACATCCCATCAACCATGCAGTCATCGCGCATATGCACGCCAATGACTTCACCGATGACCAGAAAATTCGCCTCTCCGGCCAGTGTCACAATCTGGGTCATCCGGCATTCCAGCGCGGCAGGGGCGTTTGCGACACGCGTGGCGTCAATCATGTGGCATGATGCGCGCGGAATGCCTGCTTTCTGAAACTCGTCTACCTGCCGCGGCCATGGGCCGGACGTGGTGTTCATGACATCGCGCGCGGCATGTTCCACGATATTGACGCAAAACACGCCTGTTTCGCGGATATTGGCCACGCTGTCCTTGGTGCCGTCGCGGTCTGGCTTGGCGCTGGTGGATGCGAACATCACCTGCGGCGGCTCATAAGCGACAGCGTTGAAAAACGAATAGGGCGCAAGGTTGTCGTGCCCGTCAGGTCCGCGCGTTGAAATCCAGCCAATGGGGCGGGGGGTTACAATTGCGTTGAACGGGTTATGCGGCAAGCCGTGGCCGTTGCGGGGTTCATAAAACAAAATATGCCTCTTCGTGTGTTTGCGCCCAGTCTAGCGGCATGCTAGTGCCGCGGCCAGCGCTGATGGCGCAGGGAACAGATCATGCGGTTATTGCAGGAAACTAACTCGGATTGGTGGGAGGTCGAGGCCCTTTATGACCTGTGCTTCGCACCGGGCCGTGAAGCGCTGTCATCCTACCGTTTGCGTGACGGTGTGGCCCCTGTGGCGGGGCTATGTCTGCTGCTGCGCGATGACAGCGGTGTGGCGGCCGCAATCCGGTTCTGGCCTGTCAGCGTGGCGGGTGCGGATGTGTTGTTATTGGGGCCAATCGCAGTTCACCCGACCCATCAGGGCGAAGGTCTGGGGGGTTGGCTGATGCGCGAAAGCCTGTCACGCGCGGCCCAACTGGGCTGGAAACGGGTGTTGCTTGTCGGGGACGAGCCGTATTACGGGCGCTTCGGCTTTCAGCGCCTTGACGCTGTGCAAATGCCGCCCCCCACAAACCCCGCCCGCATTCTTGGGCTGGCGCTGGTTCCGGGGGCTTGGGACGGGGTGCAGGGCCTGGTCGTGCAACATGATGCTGCCTGCGCGGCCCCGCCACAGGCGGCGGTCTGCGATCAGGGCAGCGAGGCGACATAATCCAGCAATGCCGGCCGCGCGCTTTCCAATCCGCGTGCGCTGCAACGTGCGATGATTTCGGTCACTTCATTCAGGTTGGCCCGCCGGATCAGCGACTTGACCGGCCCGATAGACGCCGGACGCATGGACAATCCCTGAATTCCGATGCCCGCGAAGGCCAGCGCATCCAACGGACGCCCCGCATCCTCGCCACAAAATGACAGGTCGGTTCCCGCAGCATGGCAGCGGTCCACGATATGCTGAAGGAATGTCAGAAAACTCAGGTTAAGGGTGTCATATCTGCGCCGCACAAGTTCGTTTTCACGATCGGCAGCGAAGAAAAACTGCTTCAGGTCATTCCCGCCGATCGAGATGAAATCAACATTCTGGAAAAAACTGTCGGGCGCATAGGCCAGTGACGGGGTTTCCAGCATGGTGCCCACGTCTATTTTTTCGGGCAGGGCATGACCCAGCCTGCGTTCGCGGTCCAGTTCGCGCATCAACACATCGCGGGCACGGTCAAATTCGCCAGCTTGCGCCACCAAGGGAAACATCACGCTTAGCGGGCGTCCTGCGGCGGCACGGATCAGGGCCTGCAACTGCATGCGCAGCACACCCGGCTTGTCCAGACCCACACGCAGCGCCCGCCACCCCATTGCGGGGTTCGGTTCATCCGGGCGCTTCATATAGGGCATGACCTTGTCAGACCCTATATCAAGGGTGCGAAAATACACTTTCTTGCCCTGCGCTGCATCCAGAACACGGGTGTAATTGGCCACAAGTTCGGACCGCTTGGGCATTTTGTCGCGGATCAGGAACTGCAATTCGGTGCGAAACAGGCCCACGGCCTCGGCGCCGGAACTGGGCAGGGACGGCAGGTCGGCCATCAGGCCCGCATTCATTTTCAGCCTTATGCGTGTTCCGCACAGGGCCGTTGCAGGCTTGTCGCGCAGGCTGGCATAGCGTTCCTGCGCCTTGGCCTGCATCGCCATCTTGTCACGAAATGCCGAACTGATGCTGTCATCGGGGCGCAGATGGACCACACCTTCGGTGCCATCGACCAGAATGTGATCGCCGTTCAGGGCCTCGGTGGTGATGCGCGGCACATTGATGACCAGCGGAATGGCCAGCGCACGTGCCACGATCGCCGCATGGCTGCCCACGGACCCTTCTTCCAGCACGACACCGCGCAGTTTTCGCCCGTATTCCAGCAATTCACCCGGCCCGATATTGCGCGCAACCAATATGGGGCGTTCGGGCATTTCCGCGCCCGTTTCATTGCCTTGGCCGGTCAGAATGCGCAGCAACCGGTTTGACAGGTCATCCAGATCATGCAGCCGGTCGCGCAAATAGGCGTCGGGCACGGTTTCCAGCCTTGCGCGGGCTTCGGATTGTTCCTTTTCCACAGCGGCTTCTGCTGACAGGCCAAGGCGAATGTCTTCTTCCATCCGTTTCAGCCAGCCACGCGAATGCGCAAACATCCGGTATGTCTGCAACACTTCGGTATGTTCCTTGTCGCGCGACCGCGTGGCGGCCAGCATATCATCGACCGAGACACGCAGCGCATTCACCGCCTGTTGCAGGCGCTCCAGCTCGGCTTCGGAATCATCATTGACCAGATTTGTGATAACCACACGCGGCTGGTGCAGCCAGACATGGCCTTCCGCTTCACCTTCCTGCGCGGTGATGCCGTGCAACACGGCCTGACTCATATGTGGGGACGGCATGTCGGCGGACATGCCCACAAACGCACCCAGTTCGGTCATTTCTGCCAGCACCATCGCGACCACTTCAAGGCCGTAAATCTCGTCCTCGGAATACAGGCGCGATTCGCGGGACTGGACGACCAGAACGCCCAGACGCTCGCCCAGACGCTGTATGGGCACCCCCAGAAAGGATGTGAACACATCTTCGCCGGTTTCGGGCATATAACGGAATCCGGCCTCGGCGGGGGCATTGGCCGTGTTGATGGGGCGCGCCAGCCTTGCCGCCTTGCCCACCAGCCCTTCACCCAGTCGCAAACGGGTGTGATGCACGGATTCCGGCTTCAGCCCTTCGGTTGCGCACAGTTCCAGCGTGTCAGGATCGCGGAACAGATAGACGGAACAGACATCCGTATGCATGGATTCTGCGATGATGGTCGTAATCCGGTCAAGCCGCTCCTGTCCGGGGCTGCCCTGCGCAAGCGTGTCGCGCAACCGGCGCAGCAGCATACGGCTGTCTGTCTGTGTTCTGTGGGGCATGGCCCCTCCAAATTGTTGCGGGCTGTTTCTCAGCCCGCCTTGTCCAGTTCAAACGCATCATGAAGCGCCTGAACAGCCAATTCCATATATTTCCTGTCAATCAGGACTGAAATCTTGATTTCTGATGTCGCAATGACCTTGATGTTGACACCTTCATCCGCAAGCGCGCGGAACATGCGCGCCGCAACCCCAGCATGGCTACGCATGCCAATCCCGACAACCGAAACCTTGGCGGCATCTTCATCTATTTCCAGCATGTCATAGGTGATGGACCCTGCATCGCGCGCAGCTTCCAGCGCCTTGCGCGCGCGGTTCACCTGCTCCACCGGGCAGGAGAATGTCATGTCGGTCACCGGCTTTTCGCGGCCCTTGTAATTCTGTTCGGAGATGTTCTGGACAATCATGTCCACATTGACGCCCGCTTCGGACAGGGGGCCGAAAATGGCGGCGGCTATGCCGGGGCGGTCCTCGACGGTGACAAGGGTCAGCTTGGCTTCTTCGCGGCTATAGGCCACGCCAGACACGACTTTCGATTCCATGATTTCATCCTCATCACAGACCAGGGTTCCTGATTGCTCATCCGTATCATCAAACGATGACAATACACGCAGCCGCACCTTATAGCGCATCGCCAGCTCGACCGAGCGTGTTTGCAGCACTTTCGCACCAAGGCTGGCCAGTTCCAGCATTTCTTCAAAACTGATCTTGTCCAGCTTGCGCGCCTTCGAGGTGATGCGCGGGTCGGTGGTGTAGATACCGTCCACATCGGTGTAGATGTCGCAACGCTCTGCGTCGAACGCCGCAGCAAAGGCCACAGCCGTGGTGTCGGACCCGCCACGCCCCAGGGTGGTGATACGCCCTTCAGCGCTGACACCCTGAAAGCCCGCGATCACGGCAACCTTGAAGCCTTCGGAAAATTTCGCGTCCAGATTGGCGCGCGGAATATCGACAAACCGTGCCGCACTATGCGCGCTGGTGGTCTGGATGGGAACCTGCCAGCCTTGCCAGCTGCGCGCGGGCACATCCATTTCCTGCAACGTCAGGGCCATCAGGCCTGCGGTCACATTCTCGCCCGAGCTGACGACGGCATCGTATTCGCGTGCGTCATACATGGGCGAGGTCTCATTGACCCAACCCACCAGTTCATTGGTCTTGCCCGACATGGCCGAGACGATGACGATCACGTCATAGCCGCGGTCAACCTCTGCCTTGACCTTTTGCGCCGCGTTGCGGATCCGTTCCAGATCCGCAACCGAGGTGCCGCCGAATTTCATTACCAGAAGCGGCATTGGCCGACCCCTCCAAACGGTTTTCGCGCCACTTCATAGGCGTGTGCAGTGGGTTACGCAAGGTGGCCTATAGGCTTGGGGCAGGGCTATGGGCGGTTTTTTTCTGCCCCTGTGCCCCATTGCGCCGCGAATGGGGTGACGCAGCGTCAAACCGCGCATGCAGGCTGGCCACGGCGCCTGTAATTTCGGGCCGCACAAGGCCTTCGCGCGGGGGGTCGGCCAGCGTGGTTTTCCAATGATCCTGCGGCCTGCGCCCTGTGCCGCGCCGGTTCCAGTGCAACGCGTGCAAAACCTGCTGCGCCGCATCGGTCAGGGGGGCGCTTGCGGTATGGCCGTTCAGCGCCCCCCACACCCGCGTCCAGCAGCGCGCGACCGACCACGGGTTATACCCACCGCCGCCCAGCACCATCAGGCGCGGGGCCAGATCGCGCAGCGCCAGTGCGGTTTCCACATGGGCGTTGTTGGACAGTGCCAACCGCGACAGCGGGTCTTCCTCAATGGCGTCGGACCCGCATTGCAACACCACCGCCTGCGGGTCGAACCGTTCCAGCACAGGCAGGATCAGCCGGTGCAGGACATAGCGCATTTCACTGTCATTGAACCCGCGCGGCACCGGCAGGTTCAGCGCCCGTCCGCCCGCGTCATCCCCCAGCGCGCCGGTGAAGGGCCAGCGGCGGTCCTCATGGACGGAAATCATCAGCATATCATCAGCGCCCGCCAATGCCGCGTTCACACCGTCGCAATGATGGGCATCAATATCGACATAGGCAATGCGCGACAGCCCCATGCGCCGCAGGCTCAGCAGCGCCAGAACTGGGTCGTTCAGATAGCAAAACCCGTTTGCACGGTCGGCCATGGCATGATGGGTGCCGCCGCCGGGCACATGCACGACGCCGCCATCGCGCATCAACTCGGCAGCCAGCATCACACCGCCTGCCCCTGTGGCAGGGCGACGGAACATTTCAGCAAAGACCGGATTGGCCGTGGTGCCCAGCCCGTGGCGGGCGCGCATCCCCTCATCCACGGTTTGCGTTGCTTCCGCCTGCATCAGGGCCGCAACATAGTCAGGGGTGTGAAACATGCCGAGCGCCAGCGGTTTGGCGCGTGGGCTGGTGCGGTATTGTGCGTCGGGCAGCCACCCCAAGGCGCGCGCAAGATCCATCACTGTGGAAACTCGCGGAATATGCAAAGGGTGCCATGCGCCATAGCTGGACCCGCGATAGATGCCGGACCCTATGAAAACCGGCGTCACGGCAGGGCCGCGCGGATCTGCCGCGTGATGGCGCGGGCGGTCGGGCGCGTGCCGGACCCCCAGAACCCCAGCAATGCGCCATCGGGGCCGATCAGTGCCTTGTTGAAATTCCATGTCGGCACCGCGCCATGCGCATCTGCAAGCCAGCGATAGAACGCATGCGCCTCCGGCCCGCGCACCGGCGTGATCTCGGTAATGGGAAATGTCAGTCCGGTCTGGACGCGGCAAAAATCCGCAACCTCTTCATTGCTGGACAATTCCTGCCGGAAATCATCGGATGGAACCGCCAGCACAACCAGCCCGCGCGGCCCGTAATCGTCATATAACTGCTGCATGTCGCCGTATTGCCGCGTGAACCCGCACAATGACGCTGTGTTCACAACCAGAACGGGTTGCCCGCGCCAGTCGTCCAGATCCAGTACTTGCCCGTCCAGACCCCTGAACTGGAACGCATGGGCCGGAAACCCCAAGAGCATTGCAATGAGTGTGCATATGACAGCGCGCATCGATCCCTCCTGTAGATACGGGAAACTAGTGCTGGTCCTTGAAAGGGCAAAGGTTTCAGCTTGAATTAACCGCCCCAGCGTTTAACTACACAGCCAAGGGTGCAAGGGGCCTGGATCATGATCAAATTCTCTCTCAGATGTGCGCAAGGGCACGGGTTTGAAAGCTGGTTTCAGTCCGGCGCTGCATTTGACAGCCTGCAAAACCGCAAACTTGTGGCCTGTCCGTCCTGTGGCGACACACAGGTCGAAAAGGCGTTGATGGCGCCTGCTGTGGCGCAAACGCAATCCCCCGACAAGCCCGCGCCGTCCGACACGCCCGCCGCCCCGCAACACAACAGCCCCGAACTGGCCGCGAAACTTCGGGAGTTGCGCAGCCATATCGAAGCAAACTCCGAATATGTCGGTGAGAATTTCGCCTCTCAGGCGCGCGCGATGTATCTGGGCGATATCCCCGACCGCCCGATCTATGGCGAGGCCCGACCACAGGACGCCAAGGCCCTGCTGGATGACGGGGTTCCTGTCCTGCCGCTTCCCTTCACGCCCACACGCAAGGCGAACTAGGGCGTGTTGCTCAAAAGTGGGAACCGGTTTTGAGCTTCTCGAGCATGCAGAACCAATAAGTTAGAACATGTCGCGTGAATACTTATGAACGCGACATGTTCTAGGGCACGCTGTTCGGGCCAGGCACAAAGCAGCCGGAAGGCCCCCTTACAGAAACAGGCGCGGGGTATCGCCCATGTCCAGGCCTGAAAACACATGCCGTTCAATGCTTGATACCGGCAGGCCGAACAGATCACGCATCGCCCATGCCGGATAGGCGCGAATGTCCGACAAGGGCATCAGGTCGCGCCCTGCATAAAGGTCCTGATCCCCCAGACCCGGCCAGCCCCCGATGGCCCGCCCCCCGCGCAACGCCCCGCCCGCCAGCAACAGCGCCCCGCCCGTGCCGTGGTCGGTGCCGCGTGCGCCGTTTTCGCGTGCCGTGCGCCCGAATTCTGTCATGGCCATCACAGTGGTTTCGCCCCAAACCGGCCCAAGGCCCTCGCGCAAGGCAAGAATCGCATCCTGCAACCGCCCCAACGCAGGCAGCAGCGCGCGGTGCTGGTCGCGATGCGTGTCCCATCCGGTCAGTGAAAAACTGGCAATGCGTGCGTCAGCCAGCAATTGCTGCGCAATATATTGGCCAAGTCCGGCCGCATCGCTGCCTGCGGGGATATCGCCGTCATCCGTATCGGTGCCCGTGGCTGTCATTTCCAGTGCGATCCGGCCTGCTTGTGCAAATAGCGGATCATTGTCGAACAGGTAGGACAGCAGCAGCCGGTTTTGCGGGCTTAGGTCCAGATCGGTGCCCGGCGACCATTGGGTCATCGGGGCCTGCCCTTCAAGGATCAGCATGCGTTCACGCCCCACCGCGAAGGCCGTGCGTGCCTGCGCATGGGGCAGTTGTGCAACCAGCCGGTTCAGCCAGCCATCGCGCTGCAAGGCGGGCGGCAGGACACCCGCCGTGCCCGCTTCCAGATGGTCCTGACCGTCAAAATGGCTGCGCTGGTCGCGGTACAAGGTTGACGTTGCAGGAACAAAAGCCATCTCGCCCGCGTGCCACAACGGCATCAACCCCGACAAGGCAGGATGCAGCGCAAAGAAATCGTCCAGCGGCAGGGGCGTGTTTTCCTGCGTCAGATGCGGGCGCAATGCGGCCAGATGCGGATCACCCACGGGGCGGAATACGTCCAGCCCGTCCATGGCCCCGCGCAGAACGATGACAACCAGTCGGCGCGTGCCCGGCAGCGCGGCCAGCGATACAGGCGTTAGCACAGGGCTGGCCGCCGCCGTGCACCCCAGCGCCAGCGCACGGGTCAAAAGCTGGCGGCGGTTCATCCGGTCGGCCATGATGTGCCCTTTCCCCTTATCTGCGGTTGAATGCGGGCGATGCAAGGATCAGCCCGATCCCTTGTATGCGCGTCTCGGCCCCGCGTGCGGCACGGCGCAGCGCGTCGGGCGCTGCATCGCCCAGTGCCAGATCCACGAATGCGCGCGGGTCCGGCCCGTCCGGCCAGCGCTGCACCAGCGCCGTGACCCAGCCAATGCGTGCCGCAAGCGTCTGGGGCGTGACCCAGTAGGCGGCAGCGTCGTCATGCCCCGCAGCGTTTGGGACGGCTTCAAACGCCTCGCCCATCTGCTGCAAGGGGTCCGCCAGTTCCAGCCGTGTGCGCCGTGATGGCAGCGCCAGAAACCCGTCACGCGGGATATTCAGGGCGCGTATCGCCGCTGCCATCAATTCCACCGGCGCGCGGGTCTTGGCCATCGGGTTTTCCCATGCCGCAGGGTGTTCCAGTAGTGCGCGGTAACAGGTCATCAGATCCCCGCCGCTTTGGGAAAACGCAGCCGCGATATGCGCGACAAGCTGCGGGTCGGGCGCATCAGCCACGAAATGCCGCGCCAGCTTGCGTGCGATATGCGTGGCGGTGTCGGGGTGGCGGGCCAGATCATCAAGCGCTTTTATGATATGCTCCAGCCGCGTCACGCGTGCCCCGTAGCGCGTGCCCAGCACCTCCAGTATGGAAGGTTCGGCGATGCGGGAATCGAACATGAACTCGTTTTGCGGGCCTACACGCAGTCCGGTCAGCAGCAGGGCAAACTGGCTGACATCTGCCTGCGTATAGCTTGCTGACGCGCCCAGCGTGTGCAGTTCCAGAACCTCGCGGGCCAGATTTTCATTCACACCGCGCCCCTGTCGCCTGCCCACCGCACTGTTCGGCCCGACCGAACGGAACTGGTCCAGATAGACCAGCATCACCGGATGCAGCACCGCCGCGCGCAGCATGTCGGAAAAACGGCCCGTCACATGCGGCCTGATCGCGTCATGGATAAAGGCGCTGCGCGTGCGCATCAATGCGCCCCCCATGCCCATGGCTGCGAAATGGTTGGCCCAGAAACGGGTCAGGCGTTCATGGAACCCGCAGTCCGCATAGGCCAGTTCGGCAATGGCATGGCGCAGATCGGTGAAGCTGGCATCGCGCAGGGCCTGATGCGCGCCCTCGAACGCCGAGCGGTCGGCGGGCGTGGCGGTTTCCTCGCGGCTGGTGCGCAGCAGGGTTGCGCGGTTTTGCAGCAGGGACAGGCGTTCCGCCCATGGCTGTGGCGGGAATGCAGGCCGCGCTTCTGCTTGCAGGCTGTTATACAGCATATCGGCATTTGCGGGCGCCGGGGTGTTCGGGGACAATCCGGCCCCGAACCGGATCGCCGCTATTGTGGGAACCGACACCATTTTCGCCCTACCTGCCCGATGACGCGGCATGACTATGTCATGCACTTGCCCGAACAGGAAATCACGTTCCCCCACGGGGCGCAACAGTGTTCGCCGCTGCTATCCTGCGCCAGTTGCGTTTGGAAGGTCGGCACTGGCACAGGGGCGCAGGTCACACAGGCCATCGGGGGCACCCCGACACGATCAGCGTGACAGCGCGCGCATATCGTGGATTTGCGCATCGGGGCAGGCGCGTTTGGCAATCTCGCACAGATGCGCGTGGTGGGTCAGGTAAATCACCTGTCCTTTTCGCGCCATATCGCCCAGCAACCGGAAGGTTGCGGCGGACCGGTCATCGTCGAAACTTTCCATAATGTCATCTGCAATGAACGGCACCATGGGGCGGCTGCCGGCAAGTTCCAGATAGCCCGCAATGCGCAATGCCAGATATAACTGGAAACTGGTCCCCTTGGACAGGGTGTCCACGGGCTTTGCCGCGCCGCGCGCATCGCGTGCAATCAGCAATTCCCGCGCCCCGTCAGGACGGGTGGACAAGCCCTTGTAGCGCCCGCAGGTCAGCGCGCGGAATGCATGGCCCGCGCGGTCCATCATGGTGGACCTGTGCGTGTCGCGGTAGCGCCGCAGTGCCTGTTCCACGGCCAGAATACCGGCCTGTCGCGCCAGATAGTCGCGCGCTTCCTCTGCGATCTGCAAAACCAGTGTCTGGCGTTCCTCCTCCAGTCGGGCGGCGGCATCGTCCAGTCCTACGCTGTCCAGCTCCGCCCGCGCGGCGGCCAGTTGGGCATAGGCTTCGCGCAGCGCCTGATCCTGTGCTTTCAGCGTGGCGGCAAGCGTGTCGCGTTCCACCCCCATGGCTTGAGGGTCAAGCGCCTGCAACCGCGTGATTTCAGCCGCCAGATCATCACAATGCAGATGGCTTGCAAGGTCATGGCGCGTGTCGGTCACGCGGGCGCTTGCGTCATTGGCCTGCCGGATGGCGGCCATCTGTTCGGCAATCTTGTCCAGTGACGCGGTGTTGAATTGCGCGCGCAGCGCCTGGGTCGCATCCTCCAGCGCGCGTGCACGGCGCATCAGCGCGTCCAGTTCCGCGCGGGCCGTATCGCGGGCCTTGATCAGGCGCTGGCGTTGCTCTGCGGTGTCTTGCGCGCGGCGCAACCTGTCGCGCAGTTGTGGCCACAGCACGCGCGGGTCGGGATGGGGCGGCATGTCCATGTCCTGCGCCAGCGCAGCCAGCTGGTCGCAAAAGGCGCGTTCATCCTTGCCGATCGCGTCAATGCGGTGCGTCAGGTCGCGCAATTCACTGCGCAACGGGGCCAGCCTGTCCAGTGCCGTCAGGATGGCGCGCACTTGTGGCACAGGTGTCGTCGGGGCGATCCATGTCTGCGCCAATGTGTCCGTCCAGCGCGTCTGCCACGCGGCGCGGCTGGCCTGCACCTGATCCAGCGCGTTTTGCCTGCGCCTTAGGTCTGCCTGCGCGCGGCTTAGGGCTGCGCGACGCTCGGTCAGGCGTGCGGCATTGGCATTCAGCCCCTCGGCCTGTGCAAGCAGCAAGGTGAAGTCGGTTTCGCTGGCAGGGCTTTCGCCCATGGCCGCAATCGCGTGGCTCAGGGTGGCACGGGCCTGTTCCAGCCGCGATATGCAGGCATCCAGATGGGTGCGCGCCTGCGCCTGGGCTTGTGCGTCTTGCAACGCCTTGGCGCGCTGGTCCTGCCATACAAGCAGATCGGCGACAGAACGCGGCGGGCCAGTGTCTTGCGGGTGCACCCTTGCCCAAAGTGCGGCAAGCTGGTCCATCAGGTCTGCAAGCACAGCTTCCGCCTGTGCCTTGTGCGCCAGCGCCTGCGCCAGTTCGGCCTGATGGGCGCGCAGCTGTTCCAGCCGTTCAGCCATGCGCGCGGCATCTATCATCTGTCGGGTCTGCCCGTCATGGGCAGCCATCGCGGCGGCAAATTCGCGCGCGGTGGCATTATTCATGTTGTGCAAATGGGCCGCCCACAGGCGGTCGCGCAGATCGCGTGCGGCGTCCAGCACGTCCTGCGTTGGCGCGGCGCAATCCCCCAAGGCCGCTTGCCCGCGGGCCACAAGTATTTGCAGGCGGCGGTTTTCTGTTTCTGCCGCGCGGATATCGCCTTCGGCGTCAGCGATCTGTGTGCCAAGCGCGCGCAGGGCCTGCGCCGCAGGCAGGTCAATATTGCGCAGCGCCTGCGGCGTGCCCTGCCATGGATGCAGCGCGGCAAAGGCATGTTCGCACGCCACCCGTGCAGTGTCCCATGCCGATGTCGCGTCCGCATGGGCGCGCAAAGGGTCCTTGGCGCGCAATTCGGGCAACAGCGCCTGCAGGTTTTGTTGCGCCTGAAATCTGGCCTCATCCGGTTGGGCGGCCGGGTCATTGCCGGATATTTCGACAAGCGCATCGCTGGCCTGTGCCAGTTCCTGCGTGGCAAGCTGTGCGCGGCGTGACAGGTCGCTGTCCTGCTCGATCAGGGTGGCCAGCGCATCGCGCAGCGGTGCGGCAAGTGGGGCTGCGTTCTGGTCGCCCTGCTGGTCGCCGTCCAGCCCAAGATCGGCGATGGCCTGCGCAATTGCGGCTTGCAGGTTGTCACGTTGCGACTGGCGCTTGGGCAAATCATCCTGCTGTTGGTCAATGACGCCAAAGCGGGCTTGCAGCCTGTCCAGATCGGGCACATGGCGCAGCGCGGCACTATCCGCCTGAAGCCCGTCCAATGCGTGTTCGGCATCCCTAAGCGCGGCTTCCGCCTGCGGGATCAGGGCCGCCAGACTGGTGTGTTCGCGCTGCCACTCTGGCAGGTTCGCCACCCACTCGGCGGGCAGGGGTGCGGGGGCTGGCAGTGTGGACAGCGCCGCTTCTTCGCGGTGCAGTCGGGCCAGAACGGGCAGTGCGGCCAGATCGCGCGCCAGGGCATCATGCAGGGTTTGCGTCTGCGCGCGTGCGTTTAACGCGCGCTGATAGGTCTGATCGGCAGTTTGCGCATCATCGCACAGCTTGCGCCACGCGCTGACCTGAAGGTCCACGGCCTTGCGATCCTCGGTCAGTTGTTTCAGGCGGTCGCGATATGCGTGAAGCTGGGTTTTGCGGGCGCGCGGACGGAACCACTCGTCCGATTGCGCGCGCAAGTCGCGCAACCGCTCGCCCAGTTCGGCCAGCCCTGCGGTGGCCTGAAACAGAAGCTGGCCCAGATCCCCTTCGCTGGCCAGAATGCTGTCGCCGCCCTTGACCAATGTGGCGTCATCCAGCGAAAACATGGTGGTGTAGCTGCTGCGATCCAGCCCCCCCAACAGGCTGGCCAGCACGGATGGGGCGACCGGCTGGTCGGTCGCTGCATCCAGCAAGGTGTTCACATTCCCCTTGATCCGCGCCAGCGCATAGGCATTGCCCGACACATCACGCAACTGCGCCTGCACCCGCAATGCGCGTTTTTCATGCAGGAAATCATATTGCGTCTGGTTCGGGAACCCGAACAGCAGGTCCAGCCATGCCGCCAGAAGCGTGGATTTGCCTGCCTCGTTCGGGCCGAACACGATATGCAGGTCGGGTGCGCCGCTGGACGGTGGGGGCAGGGAAAATGTCGCATCGGTGAAATGGCCATAAGCGGTCAGGCCCAATGCATCCAGCCGCATCAGCGCGCATCCCCCAGACGGGCCAGAACCTGCGCCAGCCCGTCATCGATCAGGGCGGGGTCCAACTGGTCAAACGCCGCGCGCAAGGCGGGGTCTGGGGGCAGGGCGGCTTGCAGGGTGGCGCGCATCTCCTCCAATGTGGCGGTGAAATGCGCGGCGTGGCGAAACTCCGTGTCGATCAGGGCGGCAAGCTGTGCAAGCTCGCCCGAAACAGACGTGGTGTCGCCAAGGTCAAGAACCAGTTTCTCAACCCATGTCTGGCCTATGGCGCGGGCCAGTTCCTGTGCCTCGGCCAGGGTAAGGTCGCGGTCGCGCAGCAGGCGCTGCGCAAGCGGGCTGGACCCTGTCAGGCGCAGACGGGCCACCAGATGGGGCGCGCGGCGTTGTGCGTTCTGCAATGCGGTGCGTATGGCGGCCAGCACGCCGTTCCAGTGGTCAATGCCCGTCACATCCACATTCAGCGGGCAAAAGGCTGCCAGCGCAACGCCGCGTTCTTCCAGATGCAGGGCACCGCCATCATCCACTGTGACCAATGTGACCGACCCGCCGTCCACTTCGCCAATGTCGCGCCCTTGGGGAATGCCCGGCATGACCACACAGGCGTCCCCGCGATAAACCGCGCGTTTGTGGATATGCCCCAACGCCCAGTAGGCAAACCCGCTTGCGTGCAGATCGGACAGGGAACAGGGTGCATAGGGGTCATGCCCTTCGGCACCGTTCAGGGATGTGTGCATCAGGCCGATATTGACGGCATCACCAACAGGGGCGCGGTATTTGGGCAGCAGGCTTTCGGGCGCTTTGGGTTCGCGGAAACTTAGCCCGTGCAGGGCAATGCGCAGGGGGCCTGCCTCCAGCAGTTCCACGCCTGCGCGCCCGTCGAACAGATGCACGCAGGGCGGCAGGGTCAGTTCGCGGGTGATGCGGCTTTCGGCGTCATGGTTGCCGCGAATGATGAAGGCGCGGATACCGGCATCATCCAGCCGCGCCAGTTCGGCCGCCAGAAAACGCGCGGTTTTCATGCTGGTTTGTGACCCGTCATACAGGTCACCCGAAACCAGAAGCGCATCGACCTGCTCGGACAGGCACAGATCAATTATGTTGCGCAAGGCCATGCGCGTGGCACCGGCAATCAAACCGGCCAGATCCGGATCACGCAGCGCCAGCGATCGCAGCGGGCTGTCCAGATGCAGGTCAGCGGTATGAATGAAACGAAACGCCATGGCGCGACACTGCCTTGCTTCGCGCGGGGGCGCAAGGGTGGGAAGGTTGTGAATGGGGGGCGGAAGGATAGCAGGGGAGGCTTATGGCCTGAAGCTGCCCTACGCGCTTGGATAAAGCCCGCGCCAGCGGTGGGCCGGGGTCTGCCGATCCGACGGTATAGGAATGCATTTTATGCAGGCGGCATACTCCTGAGTCTCAAGGATTGAAATGCCACCAGAGTAATCGGCAGGCCGCGGGACGGCCCACCGATGGCGCGGAGGGCTGCGCCCTTGATTCCGCACCTTTGGGCAATACCCAATGACCGCTTCAGGCCAAGACGCGCAGACGTTACCTGTCCTTTTGTCCTGAATAGCCCGCCAGAACCTCCTCGACCCAGACGGGTACGATCCGGCTTGCAGGGCCAAGGCGCGTGTCCTCGAACAGCCCCGCTGTGGCGGAAGGGTCAAGGTTCAGCTCCAGCGTTGCGGCCCCCATAGCGGCGGCTTGCTGCACAAACCCCGCCGCCGGATAGACATTGCCCGATGTGCCAATCGCCACAAACAGATCGGCGCGCATCAACGCGCGGTCGATCCGGTCCATATGATAGGGGTATTCCCCGAACCACACGATATCGGGGCGCGTCGCGGCACGCCCGCAGGCAGGGCAGGGGTCGGACGGGGACATCACCTGCGGCGCGTCCCATCTGTGGCCGCAATCCGCACATAGCGCGCGGTTCAACTGCCCGTGCATATGCACCACATCCACCGCGCCCGCGCGTTCCAGCAGGTCATCGACATTTTGCGTCACCAGACACACGCGGTCGGGGGCCGCGCGTTGCAGGCGGGCAAGGGCTGCATGTGCCGCGTTGGGGCTGGCCCCCAGACAATTCGCGCGGCGCGCATTGTAGAAATCATGCACCAGCGCGGGATTGCGCGCGAAGCCTTCGGGGGTGGCCACATCCTTCAGGTCGTATTTGGTCCACAGCCCGTTCTGGTCGCGGAATGTGCCCAGCCCGCTTTCGGCAGACAGGCCCGCGCCGGTTAGAATGACGATATTCTGCATGGCCGCCTACCTTGCGTTCAGATGGTCATGGATGACCTGCGCCAGTGTTTCCGATATGCCGCCCACTGCCTGCAAGTCCGACAGGCCCGCGCGCGCCACTGCCTTGGCCGAGCCGAAATGCGCCAGCAACGCGCGCTTGCGCCCTGCGCCCACGCCCGGAATATCATCCAGCGGCGAGGCGCTGACAGCTTTGGCCCGTTTTGCACGGTGTGTGCCAATGGCGAAACGGTGCGCCTCATCACGCAGGCGCTGGACGAAATACAGCACCGGATCATTGTGGCGCAGCGCGAAGGGGCGCGCACCGGGGCGGTGGAATTCTTCCTTGCCCGCATCGCGGTCAATGCCCTTGGCCACCCCCACAACCGGAATGTCATCCACGCCCAGATCGGCCATGATTCCGGCCACAACGCCGACTTGCCCCGCGCCGCCGTCAATCAGCAGCAGGTCGGGCCATGTGTCGCCCTGACGGTCGGGGTCTTCCTTCAGCAGGCGCTGGAAACGGCGGGTCAGAACTTCTTTCATCATGCCGAAATCATCGCCCGGTGTCAGGCTGTCGCCGCGAATGTTGAACTTGCGATACTGGCTTTTGATAAACCCGTCACGGCCTGCCACAATCATCGCGCCCACGGCGTCGGTGCCCTGAATATGGCTGTTGTCATACACCTCCACGCGGTCGGGCGGCCCGTCCAGCCCGAAGGCGTCGGCCAGCCCGTCCAGCAAGCGGCCCTGCGCGGCAGTCGACGCCATGCGCATGGCCAGACTTTCGCGCGCGTTGCGCAGCGCGTTTTCCACCAGTTCCGCCTTCTCGCCGCGTTGGGGCACGGCCAGTTCCACCTTGCGGCCCGCACGTTCGCCAAGGGCGGCGGCCACCAGATCGGCGTTCTCCAACTCATGCGACAGCAGCAACAGGCGCGGCGGTTCCTTGCCGTCATAGAATTGCGTCAGGAAGGCTTCCAGAATTTCCGGTTCTTCCGCGCCTGCACCTGTTGCGGGGTAAAAATCGCGGTTGCCCCAGCTTTGATTGGCGCGGATGAAGAACACCTGCACACAAGCCTGCCCCTTTTCCAGATGGATGGCAATGACATCGGCTTCTGTCACGCCGCGCGGGTTCACGCCCTGGGATTGCTGCACATTGGTCAGCGCGCGGATACGGTCGCGCAAGGCTGCGGCGCGTTCAAATTCCATATTGTCGGATGCGGCCTGCATATCCTGCGCCAGCTGCGCCTGAATGCGCGTGCTTTTGCCCGACAGGAAGCGTTCTGCATCAGCCACCAGTCCGGCATACTCGTCCTCGGTCACATAGCCCACGCAGGGCGCGCTGCAGCGTTTGATCTGATACAGCAAGCAGGGCCGCGTGCGGCTGTGAAACACGGAATCGGTGCAGTTGCGCAGCAGGAACACGCGCTGCAACTGGTTTAGGGTGCGGTTCACCGCGCCCGCGCTGGCGAAGGGGCCGAAATAGCTGCCCTTTACCGACCGCCGCCCGCGATGCTTGCGTAATTGCGGAAATGCGTGGTCCTTGGGCAGCAGGATATAGGGAAAACTCTTGTCGTCGCGCAGCAGCACATTGTAACGCGGCTTCAGCTGCTTGATCAGGTTCTGCTCCAACAACAGCGCTTCGGTTTCGGTGCGCGTGGTCAGGAACATCATGCTTGTGGTTTCCGAGATCATCCGCGCGATGCGTGCCGAATGCCCGGACGGGCGCGCGTAATTCGATACCCGCATCCGCAGGCTGCGCGCCTTGCCCACATACAGAACTTCGGATTTTTCGTTCAGCATGCGATACACGCCAGGCGAGTTGTCCAGCGATTTCAGATAGGACTGAATGCAGGCATGGCCGCGCAGGGCTGTGTCCGGTGTGTCATTTGGCGGCCTGTTGTCCGGCATTGCGCGTGGTCCTTGCTGATTCTGCCTTTGTCTGCAATGTCCGGGCTGGTCCTGCAACCTGAATCCTGTCCACTGAATCTGTGGATAAGTCTGTGGGCGAAAACTGTAACGCGTCGATTTTCCCTTGAATCCCTACCAGTTTCAAGCTGTGCCTAATTTTTGTGCATAAATTTAACATGTTGTTTGTAAATGATAATTTAATTGGCACCTGTCAAGTCACTGAAATTTATTAATAAATGGTTACGGATTTGTGACTGTTTCGTGAACGGTGCACAACTTGGTAAATTGCATGCAGAATGCCGCTTACAGCCCGGCCACGTCCGGCGTTTGCCACCCCAGATGCTGCCCGCCATCTATACATAAAAGTTGCCCTGTAACCGCCGGAGCATCCAAGAAAAAACCAAGTGCGGCAGTAATATCGGACGGGTTCGCACCGCGGCCCAGCATGGTTGTGCGGCGGCTGTGCTGATACTCGCCCTGTGGTTGATCGGCCGCTTGCAGTGTCGGACCGGGGCCTATTGCATTCACCCTGATCTGTGGGCCCAGTTCTTGCGCGGCCATGCGCGTGAAGGCCCAAAGCCCCATCTTGGCGATGGAATAGGTCATGTGCTGTGGCGTCAGCTTGCGCACTTTCTGGTCAATCATGTTCACCACCAGCCCGCTGGCAACAGGTTCCCCGGCGGCATCGGTCAGGGCAGGGGGGCATTGCGCTGCAAATGCCTGCGTCAGCACGAAGGGCGCGCGCAGGTTTGTCATCATATGCCTGTCCCAGCTTTCGCGCGTGGCATTGGCGATGCTGTCATCCTCAAAAATGGAGGCGTTGTTCACCAGCACCGACAGCGCGCCGTCAAGTCCGCGCGCCGCGTCTGTGACAACACTGTGCAGCGCATCTTCCTTCAGCAGGTCGGACTGAACGCAAACGGCCTTGCGGCCCATGGCCATGATGTCCGCCTGAAGCTGTCGCGCGGCCATGTCCGAGCGCGCATAGTGGATTGCCACATCATGGCCGCGCCGCGCCAGATACAGGGCCATTTCCCGCCCCAGTCGGTGGGCCGCGCCAGTCACAAGGGCCTTGGGCATTGTTCACACTCCGATCTGTGTCAAAGCCCAGATGTAGCCCCCGTATCCCAGAAGCAAGGCCCCGCCCCATATCCGCGAGATGGGTTTTTGTGTCCAGATGAACCAAGCCAGAAGAAGTGTGGCCCCCAGCATGACCCACAGATCCAGCTGTATCATCTGTGCAGGAATTTCCATGCGTCCGAACAGACCGGCAACCCCAAGGATCAGCGCCAGATTGAACAGGTTTGATCCGATGATATTGCCCAAGGCAACGCCGCCTTCGCGGCGAATGGCCGCCATCAGGGTCGTGGCCAGTTCCGGCAGCGATGTGCCCACGGCCACCACGGTCAACCCGATCATCAGGTCCGAGACACCCAGCGTTTCGGCAATATCAACCGCGCCACTGACCAGCACGCTTGCCCCCAGTGGCAGGCCCGCGATGCCAATAAGGGTGAACAGCGCGATCTTCGCCCCGCTCATGGACATATCCGCGCCTTCCAGATCGTCGGGTTGTGTTCGCGCCTTGCGCCCGCGCCGGATACTGTCGGCCATGAACAGCGCGAATGCCCCCAGCAACACCAGCGCCTGCCAGCCCCCGATCACGCCGGTCAGCGCCAGCGCGATGAACAAAACGCTGACTGCCAGCATCATCAGGTAATCGCGCAGCACCTCGCGGTTCACGGCCAGTGCGGAAACCAGCGCAGGCAAGCCCAGAACAAGCAGGATATTGGCAATATTGGACCCCACGACATTGCCCAATGCCAGCCCGCCCGCATCTTCCAGCACTGCCTTGACCGACACCAGAAGCTCGGGCGCGGATGTGCCGAAGGCCACAATGGTCATGCCCACCATCAGCGCGGGAATGCCCAGCCGCAGCGCCATGTTCACTGCGCCACGAACCAGCAGATCGCCGGCCACCAGCAAGATCACCAATCCCGCAGCAACCTGCGCAAGGTCAACCAGCATCTATATACAGCCTTCCAAAATCTAGCGCTTGCAGCGGCAGGATTCGCCGTTCAGCAGGAATTTTCCACATGTCTTGCATTTGCGCGGGCGCGGCAGTTTCGCCTGACGCAACCGGTCCAGCGGCGTCTTGTATGCCGGATTCATGAATTTCTTGATTGCGCCCATGACGACAATAAACACCAGAAATGCCGCCACAATTTTAATGATCATGGCCTACATCCCGTAATGTGCATACAGGGCGCGTTCCTGCGACAGCTCCAGCGCGTCGGACATGATGCCCAGCCCCAGCCGCGACAGGAAGGGGCGGCGAATTCCATACGAGCGGAACCGCACCTTCTCGCCGTAGCGCGCTTTCATCACGGGCACCAGATGGCCCAACCCGTCGGCCAGTCCCAGTTCAACCGCGCGGCTGCCAACCCAGAATTCCCCCGTAAACAGGCTGTCATCCTGCGCCAGCCTTGCGCCGCGCCGGTCCTTGACCTGTGTGATGAAATTCTGATGCACCTGATCTTGCAGGGCGCGCAGGCGGGCAATGTCGTCGGGGTTTTCGGGGCGGAACGGGTCCAGTTGCGATTTGGACTTGCCCGAGGTGTAGACACGCCGTTCAATGCCGTGACGCGCAATCAGGTCATGCAGCCCGAACCCTGCCGAAACAACCCCGATGGAGCCGATGATCGAATTTGCATCGACATGAATATCATCGCCTGCCGTGGCCAGCCAGTAGCCGCCCGATGCCGCCAGATCCTCGGCAAAGGCGTGCACGGGGATCTTCACCTCCTCGGCCAGCCGGCGGATGCGCGCCGCGATTAGCGCGCTTTGCACAGGACTTCCCCCCGGTGAATTGATCACCAGCGCCACCGCCGCCGGTTTCCCGCGCCGGAATGCCGCCTCGATCAGGGGGGCAAGGGTGGCATCATTCAGCCGCCCCGGACTGCTGCTTGCGGCAATCATGCCCTGCAAGCGGATCACGGCGACGGTCGGTTTTTTCGGAAGGAAAGGTAAATTCATGAACATGGCCTTGCATGTAGGGTGCCGCAGTGTGGGCAACAAGACTGACGGGACGAAGTTTGCGCGATTGCCTGCGTTTTCCTGTGGCCTGTGCGCCCTCACAACAGCGGGCTTGCCAGCGCCAACGTATTGTTGCGCAGCCTGCGAATGATGGACCAGTTGGCCACATCCGCGCGGTCGATCCGCGTGGCGCGGTCCATGTAGCTGCGCTGGCGCTGGTCCAGACATTCGGTAAAGCTGGCGCATTGGAACAATAACGAGTTTTCATAGTTCAGGTCAAAACTGCGATGGTCCAGATTTGCGGTGCCAATCATGCCGAACTGGCCGTCAACAGTGACGATCTTGGAATGAATAAGCCCGGGTGTGAACAGGTGGATGCGCACGCCCGCGCGCAGCAGGTCGGGATACAGGCTTTCGCTGGCCGCACCCACGATAGCGCTGTCATTGCGGGCGGGCAGGATCAGGTCGGTCTGCACGCCGCGTTCCGCCGCTGAACAAATGGCCGTGTGCAGGGCGGGGTCGGGCACATAGTAGGGTGTGGTCAGCGTCAGGCGTTCGGTCGCGGCATAGATCATGGCGCGCAACGCGTCTGACGGTGTGGTGTAAATATCGTCTGGGCCGGACGCGATAACCTGCGCAACCACATCGCCCTTGGGCGCTGGCGGGGCAGGGGCGCGCAGCATATGGCTAAGGTCTTCTGCATGATGCGTCATCCAGTCATGCAGGAAAACCGCCTGTTGCTGCTGGACCACCGGCCCTTCCAGCCGCACAAGGATGTCCACCCAAGGGGCAAAGCGCGGCTTGATGGCGAAGGCAGCATCGGCGCAGTTCCTGCTGCCGACCCAACTCAGGTGGTTGTCCACAACAATGATCTTGCGATGGTTGCGCAGGTCGATGCGCTGGAACAGCAGGCTGATGAAGGGATTGCCGACAGGGGCCGCCCGTTCCAGCGCAACACCCGCCGCGCCCATCAACTGCCACAGGTTCGACCGGATCAGGCGCCGCGCGCCGTGGTCATCGACAAGCACCCTGCATGTCACCCCGCGCCGCGCGGCATCCATCAGGGCTTGCGCCATGCGCGTGCCGGTCGCATCGGGCAGCCAGATATAGAACAACACATGCACATGGTCGCGCGCCTGCCCGATCGCGTCAAAGACATCGTGCATCATGGCGTCCCCTTCGCACAGAAGGGTCAGGCGGTTTCCTGCCAGTGGCGGGAACTGGCTGGTGGCCAGACCTGCCGCAAAAGCCGGATATGCGGCACCTGTGTGCACGGTCCCGTGCCCGAGTGTGGCACGTTGCGCGGCCTGCAACTTGTTGCGCACCTCGCGCATGCGTTCGCGCCCCGCACGCGCCAGCCGGATTTCGCCAAACAGGAAATACGCGGCAATGCCCGCCCCCGGCAGGGCCGAGATGATCGTTACCCACGCCAGCCGCGCGGAGGGCGACAGCCCCGCGCGCAGCAGCGCACGGATAATGAAGCCCACCTGCAATATGACAACCAGAACAACTGTTGCCGCCGCCATGACCTGTTCCTTAACACGATAAGGTGTCACATTGTCATGTCATCGCGCCATTGTCACCCTGTCCGTGATCTGCTTGAAGCGGGGCGCGATTGTGCCAGTTTGTGCGACAGCACGCTTCACCTTTCGGGGATATATTCTGTTATGTTGCAGCCATTGATTTTTGACCGTTATGTCGCCCCCGCCCGGTTGCGCCCGCAACTGTGGCGCCTGTTTCTGGGCATGATGGTCCTGATGGCCGTCTATCTGGGCTGGATCGCGTTGATGGGCGTGGGGTTTATGGGCATACATGGCCTGCGTAACCTTGATGCCGGTCTTGAAGGCGCGGGGCTGGGCGGGACGCCTGCATCGCTGGTGGGGGTGCTGTTCACCTTTGTCGGCATGGCACTGGGCGCATTCGCGGCGGTGCGGTTTATCCATCATCGCAGCGTGGCCTCGCTATTTGGTCCGCGGGCGTTGGTCTGGCGCGATTTTCTGGCGGGGCTGCTGATCTTTCTGGCAATGTCGGTTCCGGGCGTTGTGTATGTGCTGGTTTTTGTCGAACTGGGCAGCGGCGTGGCGTGGACGGTCTGGCTGGCATGGCTGCCTGTCGCACTGCTGGGCCTGTTGATCCAGACCGGCGCCGAGGAACTGGTGTTTCGCGGCTATCTGCAACAGCAACTGGCCGCGCGTTTCCTGTCGCGCTGGGTGTGGATGGTGGTGCCATCCGTGTTGTTCGGGCTGGTGCATTACGCCCCGGACGAGATGGGCGGCGCGGTCTGGATGGTGGTGTTTGTGACAGGGTTTTTCGGCCTGCTGCTGGCCGATCTGACGGCGCGCAGCGGCAGCATCGGCATGGCGTGGGGTCTGCATTTTGCCAATAACCTGCTGGCCATGTTCCTGTTCACCACGGGCGAGGCGCTGGACGGTCTGGCGCTGTACCGCCTGCCTTTCGGCCCCAAGGACACAGAGGTCATGACCTTCATGCTGGGGCTGGATGTGGCGGGCATGGTGCTGGTCTGGGCAGGATGCCGGTGGTGGCTGCGCGCTCGTTGATTGCATTTCATGCGTATGGCGATTATCTCAGGCCAGACGCCCTTCAGGATACCGCGATGAACTGGATTACAAATTACGTTCGCCCGACGATCAACTCGCTTTTCTCCCGGCGCGAGATGCCAGAGAATTTATGGGTCAAATGCCCCGAATGCGGGACAATGCTGTTTCATCGGGAACTGACCCAGAACCAGCAGGTCTGCACATCGTGCAACCACCATATGCCGATTTCGCCGCGCGAACGATTCGCCAATTTCTTTGATGGCGGCATGTTCACCGAAATCGCCGTGCCCCAGCCCATTGCCGACCCGCTGCATTTCCGCGACCAGAAGAAATACCCCGACCGCATGAAGGCCGCGCAAAAGGGCACGGGCGAAAAGGAAGCCATGCTGGTGGCCGAAGGGCAGGTGCTGCGCACGCGCCTTGTCGCGGTCGCGCAGGATTTCGGGTTCATGGGCGGGTCGATGGGCATGTATGTCGGCAATTCCATCATTGCGGGCGCTGAACATGCGATTGCGCGCAAGCTGCCGCTGGTGCTGTTTTCCGCCGCAGGTGGCGCGCGTATGCAAGAAGGTATCCTGTCATTGATGCAGATGCCGCGCACCACTGTCGCAATCGATATGCTGCGCGAAGCGGGCCTTCCCTATATCGTGGTGCTGACCCATCCGACCACAGGCGGGGTGACGGCAAGTTACGCGATGCTGGGCGATGTGCAGATCGCCGAACCCAATGCGCTGATCTGCTTTGCCGGTCCGCGTGTGATCGAACAGACCATCCGCGAAACCCTGCCCGAGGGGTTCCAGCGCGCCGAATACCTGCTGGATCATGGCATGCTGGACCGCGTGACCCCGCGCAAGGAATTGCGGTCCGAGGTGGCGACAATCCTGCGGATGCTGACAGCGCAGGGGCCTGTCGTCTATGGCGATCTTCCCGCGCCGGACGCGGTGGCGGACCCGCAACCGGACCCTGCTGCCCCCGAACAGGGGCGCTGATCCGTGACAGGCGCAGGGTCTGACGCGCTTCTGGCGCGCATGATGGCATTCCATCCCAAAATTATTGATCTGACGCTGGACCGTGTCTGGCGTCTGCTGGCGGCGCTGGACCATCCGGAACGCGACCTGCCGCCCGTCATCCATATTGCGGGCACCAATGGCAAGGGCAGCACGCAAGCCATGATCCGTGCCGGACTGGAAGGGGCGGGATGCAGTGCCCACGCCTATACCAGCCCGCATCTGGCGCGGTTTCATGAACGTATCCGGCTGGCGGGGGAATTGATTTCCGAACCCGCGCTGACGGATTTGCTGGATGAATGTCTGCGGGCCAACGGAACGGACGCGATCACCTATTTCGAGATTACAACCTGTGCGGCCCTTCTGGCCTTTGCCCGCACGCCCGCAGATTACACCCTGCTGGAAGTCGGGCTGGGCGGGCGGCTGGATGCGACAAATGTGGTCGAACAACCGGCGCTAAGTATCATCACGCCGGTCAGTCTGGACCATCAGCAGTATCTGGGCGACACGCTGGCCGAAATCGCGGGCGAGAAGGCGGGCATCATCAAGCGCGGTGTGCCG
Organism: Roseinatronobacter sp.; assembly: GCF_051859525.1. Classification (NCBI taxonomy): domain Bacteria; kingdom Pseudomonadati; phylum Pseudomonadota; class Alphaproteobacteria; order Rhodobacterales; family Paracoccaceae; genus Roseinatronobacter; species Roseinatronobacter sp. The sequence goes on from NZ_JBHYFM010000022.1 coordinate 44,561, forward strand.
TGCGTGGTGGCCGCGCAAGAAGATGCGGCACTGGACGTGATCGAAGCGCGCGCCGCGCGCCTTGGCGCGCCATTGCTGGTTCAGGGGCAGCACTGGCATGTGACCACAGAAGGCGGGCGGCTGGTCTATCAGGACGAAACCGGCCTGCTGGATCTGCCCTTGCCCAATCTGGCAGGGCCGCATCAGGTGCAAAACGCCGGTGTGGCACTGGCCGCATTGCGCACGCTGGGGCACGGGGCAGGGGCGGAAGCAGCAGTCACCCGCGCGCAATGGCCCGCGCGCATGCAGCGCCTGCGCAATGGTCCGCTGGTCGATGCACTGCCACAAGGGCGGCTGTGGCTGGATGGGGGGCACAATCCGGCCGCAGGTCAGGCGATTGCCGCCACATTGGCGCAGATGAATCTGGGCAAGCTGTGGATGATTTGCGGCATGCTGAATACCAAGGATGTGGGCGGGTTCATGCGTCCGCTGGCCGGTGTGGCGCAGCGTCTTTATGCCGTCTCCATCCCCGGGGAGGCCGCAACCCTAAGCGCGCAAGAAACCGCAAATGCCGCGCAGTCAGCAGGTATTCCCGCACAACAGGCCGAGAGTGTCGCCGATGCGCTGGCCGAAATTGCTGCGCAGGACCCGCAGGCGCAGGTGCTGATTTGCGGGTCGCTGTATCTGGCGGGGCATATTCTGCGCGAGAATGGTTGACCGGGACAAATGAAAACGGGGGCCATGGCTGGCCCCCGACTTCCGAACGCAGCGCGCGGGTTTATTCGTCAGCGCTGAATTGTGCCAGATAGGCATAGATATCTTCGGCCGACCCGCGCAGGCGGTGGTTCATGTTGCCGCGCGCGCGTGCATCACCTGTAACCTCGCGCAGGTACCCGATGGGGTCGTTGACATAGGCCACGAAGCTTTCCTCATCCCAGACAAGCCCGTGTTCGGACCCTGCTGCCTGAATGGAGTTTGAGAACCGCTCATACCCTTCATAGGCACCGGCCTGACGCCCGGCGACGCCCCACAGGTTCGGGCCCGTCGGCGCAAGGCGTTGAATAACCTCGCCATCAGGGGACACGATGCCGTGGCAGCTTGCGCATTGGCGGAAGTTCTGCTCGCCCGCGGCGGCGTCACCGGTGGGTTCCGCATGTGCGGCGAAGGGCAGGGTGAACAGTGCAGCCAGCGCTGCGGTTTTGAACTTGAACATTTGTCTCTCCTCTGGGTGCGGGGGAACCCGCTGCCTGACAGCAATATAACACCCGACCGACTCGCGGGTATGGGGCTAGTGTAGCGGCACAAAACGCTAACGCAAGGTGACATAAGGACAGTGTCCCTGCCCATCCGCCCCCCTGCGACGATTTTACCTACCCCCCGACAGGCAACACGGCGCGGGTCCTAAATCGAGACACGTTCAAGGATTTCTGTTTTCGTAACCTGATTTGCGGGGCGTGACAGCACCACCTCGCCGCGATTCAACACGCAAAATTCATCTGCCAGATCATAGGCGAAGTCGAAATACTGCTCGACCAGAACAATGGCGATCTGTCCTTCATCGCGCAGCAATTCGATAACCTTGCCGATCTGCTTGATGATATTGGGCTGGATGCCTTCGGTCGGTTCGTCCAGCAACAGAACCTTGGGTCGGGCAATCAGGGCGCGGGCAATGGCAAGCTGTTGTTGTTGCCCGCCCGACAGATCCCCGCCG
>NZ_JBHYFM010000022.1:46260-46532 GCF_051859525.1 Roseinatronobacter sp.
CCGGTCCTTCATCTGCTGCAAGACCGGAAACAGGTCATAAATACGGTCGGGAATGTGGTGCTCGGACCTTGGCAGGCAGGCAAACCCTGTTTGCAGGTTTTCCGTCACACTCATCAACGGGAACACCTCGCGGCCTTGGGGGACATAGGCGATGCCCGCGCGTGCGGCCTGCACTGCGTTCGGGTGCATCAGGTCCTGCCCGTCCAGTGTGATGGTGCCCCCCGAATAGGGGTGACGGCCCGCAATCGCGCGCAACAGGCTGGTTTTGCCCA
>NZ_JBHYFM010000023.1:0-10186 GCF_051859525.1 Roseinatronobacter sp.
TGACGGTTCGCAGGCGGGTGGCGCTGACTTTCGCGGCGGCCAGCGCGCTTTCGGCCAAGGCATCGGCCAGAATGACCTTCGCGCCCAGTTCCTCTTTCGCCCCTTCCAGAAGTTCGGACACTTCATACATGCCGTAGTCGATTTCAGGACCGAAGCACACAGCGCGGTTTTGCGGGATCGTCCACGGGGTTGTGGTCCAGATAACGACTGAGGCTTCACTTAGAAGGTCTCGGATGGTTGTTGCGCCCTCTGGACCAGACATAGAAGCGCCCGAACCCACAATTCGAGCTTGCTGAACCTTCGTCACCGGAAACTTCACCCAGATCGTGTGGCTGGTATGCTCGTGATACTCCACCTCCGCCTCGGCCAGCGCGGTTTTCTCCACGGGCGACCACATCACGGGCTTTGACCCTTGATACAGCGTGCCGTTCATCAGCAGTTTCATGAACTCATCCGCGATCACGGCCTCGGCGTGGTAATCCATCGTCAGATAGGGCTTGTCCCATTTTCCGGTGATGCCAAGGCGTTTGAATTCCTCGCGCTGGATGTCGATCCAGCCTTCGGCGAAGCGGCGGCATTCCTGACGGAAATCGACAATGCCGACCTTGTCCTTGTCCAGCCCTGCGGCGCGGTATTGTTCCTCGATCTTCCATTCGATGGGCAGGCCGTGGCAATCCCAGCCCGGCACATAGCGCGCATCGCGCCCCAGCATCTGCTGGGACCGCACCACCATGTCCTTCAGCACCTTGTTCAGCGCGTGGCCGATATGCAGGTGGCCATTGGCATAGGGGGGGCCGTCATGCAGGATGAAGGGCTTGCGGCCCTGCGCGCTGTCGCGCAGGCGGTCATAGATGCCCAGCCGTTCCCAGCGTGCCAGCCATTCGGGTTCACGCGCGGGCAGGCCTGCGCGCATGGGAAATTCGGTCTGCGGCAGGAACAGCGTGTCTTTATAGTCGGGGGTGTCGGTCATTTTCGGATACCTTGCGAATTGGGAAAACATGCAGGCGCCAAAGGGAACCCGGCACTCCGGGCGCGTCAGAGTGCCGGGACGCTAATTCGCTGAATGATCCATGGTCCGAACATGGGGCGCCTTATAGGTGGCATGTCGCGCAGCGTCCAGAGGGCGAAATGCTTGATGCGTGCGTGAAGCTGCGATAGCCCTGTCAATTGGCCCAAATCATAAGGATACCCCCCATGCTGATGCCCTTTCATTTCGCCTATCATGTGCGTGACCTTGATGAAGCGCGCGCCTTCTACGGCGGCGTTCTGGGCTGCGCGGAAGGGCGCAGCACGGACACTTGGGTGGATTTCGATTTCTTCGGCCACCAGATCAGCCTGCATCGCGGCGAACCCTTCGCCAATGCGCCCACGGGCCGCGTGGGCGATCATATGGTGCCCATGCCGCATTTCGGGCTGGTGCTGGATGTCGCGCGGTTTCGCACCCTTGCAGACCGGCTGAGCGCAGCGGGGGTGGAGTTCATCATCCCGCCCAGCCTGCGGTTCGAAGGACAACCGGGCGAGCAGTGGACCATGTTTTTCCGCGACCCGTCCGGCAACCCGATCGAGGTGAAGGGCTTTGCCGACACATCGGGTATTTTCGCCGCCTGAGGGGCGGGCTGACGCCATATTTCACGCGCTACACATGCGCCGGATCTGCCTGAATTCCCTGCATGGATGGCGGCGGAAACTACCGAACCGGCGCAAGTTTTCCGTGCGATTTCAGCTTGTCGGGCGGGTTCTGCCCTTACGCTGCGGGTTGACTCCTTAACAGGGCTGGTGTCCATTAACGGTATTGGGCCGCGCGGTTCCTTGCGGAATTCCAGCGCAAAGTCCCAAAGACACGCGACTTGAGATCGCAAATCCTTGGAGGTACGAATGAACAAGATTTTCACAGCAGGGGTGTTGACCGCTGGCGCGCTGATGGGCAGCGCCGCGATGGCACAGCAGACCTTTATTTCCATCGGCACCGGCGGTGTGACGGGCGTTTACTATCCTGCGGGCGGGTCGATCTGCCGTCTGGTCAATGCAGGGCGCGCGGAACATGGTATCCGCTGCGGCGTGGAATCGACCGGCGGGTCGATCTTCAACATCAACGCGCTACGCTCGGGCGAACTGGAATTCGGCGTCGCGCAGTCGGACTGGCAGTTCCACGCCTATAACGGCAGCTCCAGCTTCGAAGAAGATGGCCCGCATGAAGACCTGCGCGCCGTCTTCTCGTTGCACCCCGAACCCTTCACTGTGGTTGCACGCAGCGATTCCGGCATTTCCAGCTTCGATGATCTGGCCGGCAAGCGCGTCAATATCGGCAACCCCGGTTCCGGCCAGCGCGGCACAATGGAAGTTGTGATGGACGCCATGGGCTGGGATATGGACACATTCGCTGTCGTGTCCGAATTGCAGGCGGGCGAGCAGGCACAGGCGATGTGCGACAACAATATCGACGCCATCGTCTACACTGTCGGCCACCCCTCGGGTGCCATTCAGGAAGCGACGACCGCCTGTGACACGGTTCTGGTGAATGCCGATAACGACACCATCCGCGCGCTGGTCGATGACCGCGACTATTACCGCATGGCGACCATTCCGGGCGGCATGTATCGCGGGTCCGATGACGATGTGACCACCTTCGGTGTGGGCGCAACCTTCGTGACGTCGGCCAATGTGCCCGAAGAAGTGGTGTATGAAGTGACCAAGGCCATTTTTGAAGGCATGGACACCTTCCGTGGCCTGCACCCTGCATTTGAAAATCTGGTCCCCGAAGAAATGGTCAGCGACGGTCTGTCTGCACCCCTGCATGACGGTGCTGCGCGCTATTTCCGCGAAGCGGGCCTGATCGACTAAGCCATAAATCAGGTGCGGGCCGGTCACGGCCCGCACCCCGGTTTGCCCGTCAGGGCCATCCGGACCACAGGGTCCGGACATTTCCAAACATAAATCACATACATCTCAGGGGGTTTGGTCATGGCGGAACGGGAACGCAAATTCAGTGATTCCGAACTTCAGGATCTGGTTGCCAGCACGGATTCGGGGGCACGCAACCCCAGAAACCGCGCCGTCGCATTGCTGATTTCCGGCGTTGCGCTGGTCTGGTCGCTGTTCCAGTTGTGGATTGCCGACCCGCAATTCTCGCTTGCGCCCAAGATACCGGGACTCAGCATTATCGGGTCCGACCAGACACGCCCGCTGCACCTGACATTCGCCCTGTTTCTGGCCTTTCTGGCCTATCCTGCGTTCAAATCCTCGCCGCGCGACCGGGTGCCGCTGTTTGACTGGCTTCTGGCCTTCGTGGCGGCAGGGTCTGCGTTCTATGTCTTCTGGTTCTCGCGCGAGATTTCGCGCACGGCACGGCAGGGCCGGCTGGAACAATGGCAACTGGACTGGAACATTCTTGGCTGGCAGATTGATGTGATCTATCCGCAGGTCATTATCGGGTCGATCGGTCTGGTTTTGTTGCTGGAAGCGTCGCGCCGTGCCCTTGGCCCTGCGCTGACCATCGTGGGCTCGGTCTTTCTGGCCTATTCCTATTTCGGCACCGGCTGGCTGATCCCTGAACTGATTGAGCATTCGGGCCGGTCCTTCAACGGGATCATCAACACCCAATGGTATGACACCAATGTGGGCGTGTTCGGGATTCCGCTGGGGGTGTCAACGGCGTTTGTGTTCCTGTTTGTGCTGTTCGGCTCGCTTCTGGACAAGGCGGGGGCAGGCAATTATTTCATCAAGATGGCGTTTGCGGGCCTTGGCCATTTGCGTGGCGGCCCTGCGAAAGCGGCCGTGGTGGGGTCTGGTGCGACCGGTCTGATCTCCGGCTCCTCCATCGCGAATGTTGTGACCACCGGCACATTCACCATTCCCCTGATGAAGCGCGTGGGCTTTTCATCGGAAAAGGCGGGCGCGGTCGAGGTGTCGAGTTCCGTCAACGGCCAGATCATGCCACCCGTCATGGGCGCAGCGGCGTTTCTGATGGTCGAGTTCGTGGGCATCTCCTATCTGGAAGTGATCAAGCACGCGTTCATTCCGGCGGTCATTTCCTATATTGCGCTGATCTATATCGTGCATCTGGAAGCGCTGAAATCGGGCATGAAGGCGCTTGGCCCGTCGCGCAGTCTGACGCAGATGTTCCTGAAAGTCTTTGCCGGTTTCGTGATTGCGGGGCTGGGCTTTTACGCAGTGGTTGCGGGGGTCAACGGGCTGCGCGCTGTGGCGCCGGGCATATCCGACAGCGTGACCATGGCGGTTGTTCTGGCCGTGTATCTGGGGGCCATCTATATTGCGGCGCAGCGTCCTGAACTGGAAATGGACGACCCCAATGCCGAAGAAATCAAGATGCCGGTCATGAAGGACGTGGTTCCCACGGGCCTGCATTACCTGCTGCCGATTCTGGTGCTGATCTGGTTCCTGATGGTAGAACGCCAATCGCCCGCAAAATCCGCATTCTTTGCGGTGGCGATGATGCTGTTCATCATCATCACCCAACGCCCGCTGAAGGCGCTGTTTCGCCGCTCGGGCGATGTGATGGAACAGGCGCGCGCAGGTTTCGGCGACCTGATCGAGGGGTTGATCGCGGGGGCGCGCAACATGATCGGGATCGGTGTGGCGACCGCTGCCGCAGGTATCATCGTGGGCACGGTCACCCGCACGCCCATTGGCACGGAACTGGCGGGGCTGGTCGAATTTCTGGCGCTGGGCAATCTGTTCCTGATGCTGCTGCTGGTCGGGGCGTTTTCGCTGATCCTTGGTCTGGGCCTGCCGACCACGGCAAATTACATCGTGGTGTCGTCGCTTATGGCGTCTGTGGTGGTCAGCCTTGGGGCGCAGGAAGGGCTGCTTATTCCGCTGATCGCGGCGCATTTGTTCGTCTTCTATTTCGGGCTGATGGCCGATGTGACCCCGCCTGTGGGGCTGGCCAGTTTCGCGGCCTCGGCGGTGTCGGGGGGCGATCCCATCCAGACGGGCTTTCAGGCGTTTTTCTACAGCCTGCGTACGCTGGCGCTGCCGTTCCTGTTTATCTATAACCCCACGCTGATCCTGTATGGCGTGGATCTGGGCACGACAGCGGGCATATTGCAGGCGGCGTTCATCTTCGTGGTGGCGACAATCGCGATGCTGCTGTTTGCGGCGGCCACACAGGGCTATTTCCTTGCGCGGTCCAAATGGCACGAATCTGCCGCGCTGTTGCTGGTGGCGTTCACACTGTTTGTGCCGAATTTCTGGCTGGACCGCGTGCAGCCCGAATTCAACCGCCTGCCCGGCACGGAATTTGAACAGGTCTTGCGTGACCTGCCCGCGGGCAGCGAGTTGCGCATCGAGATCGAGGGGCCGGACTTTTCAACCGGACAGACCCGCAGCCTGACATTGTCGCTGCCGGTGGATGACACGCCGCCCGATCAGCGCATGGACGCGACCGGATTCCTGCTGATGCCCGCAGAGGACGGCGTTGCCATGGACGAGCCGATGTTCGGCACACCGTTCCAGACGGCCTTGCAGGATTTCGATTTCTACGCGCCCGACCCTGTGGAACTGGTCGCGGTGCTGCGCCCTGCGGACAGGATGCCTGCACAGCTGTTCTTCATTCCGGCGCTGCTGCTGCTTTTGGGGGTTATCCTGCTGCAACGGCGCCGGCAGACGCAACCGGCCTTCTAGGCCGCATCACCAAGGGGAACGCCGATGGCCATGAAGATCCTGCTGCCCATAGACATGTCGCACCCTGCATCATGGGTCAAACCCATGGGCGAGGCGCAGAAAATGCTGCGCGATGGCGGCGAATTGCATGTCGTCAGTGTCCTGCCCGATTTTGGCCTGTCCATGGTGGGCGCGTTTTTCCAGAAGGGCTTTGAACAAGCCGCGCTTTTGCAATTCACCGAGGCCATGCGCAAATGGGTGCGCGACAATGTGCCCGGCTCCATCGATGTGCACCCGCATGTGTTGCATGGAAATATCTATGACGAAATCCTGCGCGCGGCCGACAAGCTGGATGTGGATGTCATTGTCATGGCCGCCCACCGGCCGGAAGCGCGCGACTATCTGCTTGGCCCCAATGCCGCGCGGGTGGTGCGCCATGCAAAACAATCGGTCTATGTGGTGCGCGACTAGGCGGTGCGCCACGCGCGGCTATGGCCGCATTAAACATAATCCCAGCATATTCCCGCCGACCGATTTGCATCCTGTAACCATGGCCCCTAGCTAAAGGTCAGCGCGTGGCATTCGTGCCGCGCACTGTCCATGAAACAGGAGATTGTAATGAGCTTGAAAAAATTCCTCGCCTCGACTGCGCTGGCTGCAACAATGGCAACCGCACCGGTGCTTGTGCCTGCTGCCATGGCCCAGGACCAGATCGATGGCGCAGCCATCGCAGCCGATAGTGACATGGTTGATGCGTTCATTCAGGCCGCGCTGGCCGTGAATGAGGTGCGCGAAGGCTACATGGCCCAGATCGAGGCCGAGGCAGACCAGAACGCACAGATGGAAATGCTGGAAGCGGCTGACGCAGCCATGCTGCAAGCCGTGGAAGAAAGCCCCGGCATCACGCTGGACGAATATATCGCGATCGCCAACGCTGCCGCAGAAGATCCCGAACTTGCCGCACAGATCGACGCCCGCTTTACCGAAGCGCATATGGGCGGCTGATCCCCTGCCTTGGGGCATGTCGCGTTCGCTCATTTACACGCGACATGCTCCAGCTTATTGGTTTTGCATGTTCAAGAAGCTCAGAACCGGGTTCCCGCTTTTGAGCATCATGCACCAGGCACAGGTATAAAAAACGGGCGGGATGACAGTGATCATCCCGCCCGAATTTTTTGCCGCAATGCGCAATCAGCGTTCGATTGTCACACGCTCCATCCGGTCGGGGGTGCCGACAACGGCCCCGTTTCCGCCAGTGCCGCGCTTGATGTCATCCAGAACGTCAAACCCGTCCATCATCTGGCCCACCACTGTGTATTGCCCGTTCAAATGGGGCGCAGGGGCAAACATGATGAAAAACTGGCTGTTGGCGCTGTCGGGGCTTTGGGACCGCGCCATGCCGATCACACCACGTTCAAACGGGTGGTCTGTGAATTCGGCGCGCAGATTGGGCAGGTCCGACCCGCCAGTGCCCCAACGCCGCGCATTGGCGTCATCTGTGCCATGTTCCACATCGCCGGTCTGGGCCATGAACCCGTCAATCACGCGGTGAAACACCACACCGTCATAATCGCCACGTTCGGCCAGTGTCACAATGCGTTCGACATGGTTGGGGGCCAGATCATCGCGCAGCGCGATGCGGATTTCACCATTCGCCTGACCCGCGACATCAATCACCATGACAGGGCCGGAATGGTCTGCGGGCACGGATGTGTCGGCATTGGCGCGCATCAGGTTGTGATAGGACGCGCCCAGAATACCCACCCCCACGGCAAACAGACCCGCAAAAAGCAGTTTATCACGCATCGGCAGCCACCTTGACGCTGATCATCTTGTCAGGGGTCGCAGGCGGTTCGCCACGGGTGATGGCATCGACATGTTCCATGCCGGAAATCACGCGGCCATAGACGGTGTATTGACGGTTCAGGAAATGGTTGTCGCCAAAGTTGATGAAGAACTGGCTGTTGGCACTGTCGGGGTTTTGCGAACGCGCCGCACCCAATGTCCCGCGGTCATGGGGCACGCCGGAAAACTCTGCCTTCAGGTTGGGCAGGTCCGATCCGCCGGTGCCTGCGCGGCGCAGGTCGAAATCCTTTTCGGTATTGCCGTTGGCCACATCGCCTGTCTGGGCCATGAACCCGTCAATGACGCGGTGGAATACGACATTGTCATAGGCCCCCGCGCGCGCAAGTTCCTTCATGCGTGCGCAATGGCCCGGTGCCACATCCGGCAGCAGCTCGATTGTGACAGTGCCGTTTTTCAACTCCATCAGGATGGTGTTTTCGGGGTCTTTGATCTCGGCCATCTGGCGCTCCTTCTGATCTGTTCTTGTGTGCAACCTAATGTGTCTTTAGCCCAAGGAAAAGCCCTGCCGTTTGGCCGCACGAAGACATGCGTTCTGCCGCCAATGGCCTAAGCGCCATTGACCCGCCCCCCCCTTTCACGCCAGATAGCGCCAAGTTGAACGAAGGGGATGCGCAACAATGGCTTTCAAGACGCTGGACGATTTCGATTTCGCAGGCAAGACCGCGCTGGTGCGGGTGGATATCAATGTCCCCCTGAAGGACGGGGTGGTCACCGATGCCACCCGCATCGAGCGCATCCTGCCCACCATCACCCATATCACCGGCGCAGGCGGCAAGGCCGTTCTGCTGGCGCATTTCGGCCGCCCGAAAGGTGCGCCCGATCCGGCCATGTCGCTGTCGCTGGTGCGCCCCGCGCTGGAAAAAGCGCTTGGGGCGCCTGTTGCCTTTGCCGAAAACTGTATCGGCATTCCCGCCAAGAAGGCCGTGTCCGAATTGCAGGGCGGGGGTGTTTTGTTGCTGGAAAACACCCGTTTCCATGCGGGCGAGGAAAGCAATGACCGCATGATGGCCGCAGGGCTGGCGGCGTTGGGGGATATATTCGTCAATGACGCCTTTTCGGCGGCGCATCGGGCGCATGCCTCGACCGAAGGGCTTGCGCAACTGCTGCCATCCTGCGCGGGCCGCCTGATGGAGGCCGAGTTGAAAGCGCTGGATGCGGCCCTTGGCACCCCCGAACGCCCTGTTGCGGCCATTGTGGGCGGCGCGAAAGTGTCCACCAAACTGGACCTGCTGGCCAACCTGATTGGCCGCGTCGACCATCTGGTGATTGGCGGGGGCATGGCCAATACCTTTCTGGTGGCGCAGGGGCACGACATCGGCACGTCACTGGCGGAACGCGACATGGCCGACACCGCGCGCGACATTCTGGCCAAGGCACAGGACGCGGGCTGCACCATCCATCTGCCACAGGACATTGTGATCGCGCGCGAATTTGCCGCAGGGGCCGCGCATGAGATCCTACCCGCCGATCAATGCCCCGATGATGCGATGATCCTTGATGCAGGGCCGCAGACCGTCGCGCATATATCGGAGTTGTTCGCGCAGTGCCGCACATTGGTCTGGAACGGGCCGCTTGGCGCATTTGAAATCCCGCCCTTCGATGCCGCGACCAATGCCTGCGCCGCCGAGGCGGCACGGCTGACGCGCGAGCACGGGCTGATTTCCGTGGCCGGTGGCGGTGACACGGTATCGGCGCTGAACAAGGCCGGTGCGGCAGATGATTTCACCTATATATCGACCGCGGGCGGCGCGTTTCTGGAATGGATGGAAGGCAAGACCCTGCCCGGCGTCGCCGCACTGGAAGATGACTAGAGCATGTTGCGCAAAAGTGGGAACCGGTTTTGAGCTTCGCGAACATGCAAAACCAATAAGTCAGAGTATGTCGCGTGAATACGAATGACTGCGACATACTCCAGGGTATAACAAGGACTCGGCATGGAATATCTGATCTGGATAGGGGCGCTGATCTCGGTTGCGGGCATCGCCGGACTGGGCTGGTGCATCATGTATGTGATGAAGCTGCGCAAATCGGGGCTGGATGACGCCACGATGCGCGCCCGCATGCAAAAGGCGGTCATCGTGAATTTTGCGGCGCTTGGTGTGTCGACACTGGGCCTGATGATGGTGGTTCTTGGCGTCTTTCTGGGCTAGGCCATGCGTAAGGGGATTCACAAAGCCTGCCTGATATGACATATTTGCTTTGGCCGGATTATAACAACAACCACCGGCGAGAGCAGGCAGACCAGATATGAAGAACCCACGCCCCGCCATAGGCGCCTTTTTCTACTTCGGAACCGCCAGTGTTCTGGCGATCTATTTCACCTTTGCGGCTGTGCAGGGGGGGTACGGGTTGTTCAACCGCGTCCAGATCGATGCGGAGATCGCCGAACTTCGACAACGCCGTGATGCGCTTGCGGTCGAGCTGGCCGAGATGGAAAACCGGACATTGCGCCTGTCCGACGGGTTTCTGGATCTGGACCTGCTGGACGAACGCGCCCGCAATGTGCTGGGCCTTGTGCGCCCCGACGAGATTGTCATTCGCTGAACGCGCGGAATGATGCGGCAAGGTGGCGGACGTTGACCGGATGCCCAGGCGCGGGATCAAGGGCGCAGCCCGCCGCGCCATCGGTGGGCCGTCCCGCGGCCTGCCGATTACGCTGATGGCAGGCCAAGCCTTTGAAGTCAGGAATATGCAGCCT